>JBMFOP010000001.1:0-111737 GCA_049969675.1 Myxococcota bacterium
CTCTCTGCACCAAACGCCTCCCTCTGGGCTTTCTCTCCAAATCTCTCAAAAAACTTGATTATCCTCATCCTCTCCTGTGCTATCTCGCTTCCATTAAATTTTCTAAGGCTATAGAGCATATCCAGAAACCTCCTATAGCCTCTTATTCTACTAAATATCCTGTATGCTTTTAAATAAAAAATCCATCAATCCCTAATGTCGCATATGTATCTTAACTTTTGTGCTACTAGTAGGGTGTGTGAGGCTTTTAGATCGTCTGTGGATTAAGGTCTGCAAATAGCCTTCTCAACTTCTCTTTGAGTCTCTCTTCAATCTGTCTAACTCTTTCTCTGGTAATTCCAAATGTCTCGCCTATCTCTTCAAGTGTCTTTGGATTATCGCTCATAAGCCTGTTGTATGCAATATATCTCTCTTTATCGCTTGCATTCTTTAAGAACTCTGTGAGGCGGCTCCTTACGATATTGCTCTCCTCCTCTCTAATCATCTTTTCGTCATAGGAGGGTTCATCACTGGCTATTTTATCCAGAAGTGTCCTATCGTCATTTTCAGAGGTTGAGGCGTCAAAGGAGAGGTCGGAGTTATTGAGCCTCTTCTCCATCTCCTGAACATCTTTTATCCTGACACCGAGTTTTTCGGAGATGAGTCGGGTCTCATTGTCGTTGATATTTTCATCCATACCCTTTCCAGAGAGTCTCAGGATCTCCCTCTTTGTCCTGGCGAGTGAATAGAATAACTTTCTCTGTGCCTGTGTGGTTCCAATCTTGACGAGACTTCTGGTCTTGAGTATAAACGATTGAATATATGCCCTTATCCACCATATTGCGTAAGAGATAAACCGATACCCTTTATCGGGGTCAAATTTGGTCAAAGCCTTGATTAATCCCAGATTCCCTTCCTGAATTAAATCTGAAAGCCTTACATTGTAATGGATATATTCAAGCGCAATCTTGACCACAAACCTCAGATTGGATGTTATTAGTTTATGCGCGGCTTTGATATCTTTTGTCTCTTTATACCGTTTTGCAAGGGCATATTCCTCATCCGGTGTCAGAAGTGGATATTTTCTGACTTCCCTTAAATATATTGAGACTGAGCTGTCATTAATTTCCATGCTGTTAATCATATCATCTACCTCCCTTATTTAGATGCTGATTAATCATCATGGTTTCTTCCTTAATTTCCTGTTCTTAATATCTGCAATTGCCATTTTGAATATCTCTGGCTCCTCCAACCAGTTCAGAAGCCCATCTGTCTTACAGAATTCCTCTTCAAATATGTTCTCATCCACCATAAAATCTATGCAAAAATCGTAGAAAGCCCGCATCTCATCACTTCCAGATTTGAGCACAATGTTTTTATTATTATTGCCATTATTATAACTCATTTCTATCACCTTCCGGCATTTAAAATTATAATCATTAGAATTATTCCTGTCAAGTCAGCCGGAATAGCAATAAGATGGAGCGGGCGACGGGATTTGAACCCGCGACTTTCACCTTGGCAAGGTGACACTCTAGCCGCTGAGTTACGCCCGCCCGAAATGGAAAGGTCTTACTATAAAAAAAGATGTCGTTTGTCAAGGAAATAAGTTTTTTGCTTTAAATTTGAGATATCTTGTAGTAAATACGGCTACCAGTTTGAGGAGTGATAGAGATGTTTGAAAATCTGACTGAAAAATTTTCAAGTGTGATAAAGAAGTTAAAAGGAGAGGGGAAGATAACTGAGAGTAATATTCAGGACGCGATTAAGGATGTCAAGCTCTCTCTACTTGAGGCAGATGTCAATTACAATGTTGTGAAGAATTTTGTAGATGCCGTAACCAGAAGGGCGCTCGGTGCTGAGGTCTTAGGCAGTATTACCCCGGATCAGCAATTTGTAAAGATTGTGCACGAAGAACTTATCAATATGATGGGGAAGGACTCTACCGGTGTGGATCTCTCCGGAAAGCCACCGGTGGCTATTATGATGGTGGGGCTGCAGGGCTCTGGAAAGACTACCTCAGCCGGGAAGCTGGCGAGGTATTTGAAGGTCAACAACAGGAAGCCTTATCTTGTATCCTGCGATATCTATAGACCGGCAGCCATTGAGCAACTGAAAAAGGTGGCGCTCACGGTCGGGGTGCCGGCATTTGATACAAACCCTGAGAATAGTCCGGTTGATATATGCAGGGCGGCGATAGGACAGGCATTGATAAAGGGGTGTGATGTAGTCATAATTGATACGGCAGGTAGATTGCATATAGATGAAGAGTTGATGAAGGAGCTTGAGGAGATAAAGGCAGCCATTAGTCCCAAAGAGATTCTATTTGTTGCAGACGCAATGACAGGGCAGGAGGCGGTAAATGTAGCATCTACATTCAATCAGAGACTTGATATCACTGGCGTCATTCTTACAAAAATGGATGGGGATGCAAGAGGCGGTGCGGCACTCTCTGTAAGGGCGGCGACAGGAAAGCCAATAAAATTTGTCGGTGTGGGCGAGAAGATGGATGGATTTGAATTATTCCACCCCGATAGAATTGCATCCAGAATATTAGGGATGGGAGATGTCCTCTCTCTGGTGGAGAAGGCTCAGGAGGCCTATGACCAGAAGAAGGCACTTGAGATTCAGAAGAAGCTCTCAAAGAATGAATTTACCCTTGAAGACTGGCTGGATTCATTAAAGTCTATGGAGAAGATGGGCTCTATTGAGGACCTGATAGACTTAATTCCCGGATTTGGTGGGATGAAGAAGCAACTGAAGGCGATTGGTGCGGTGAGACCTCCAGAGAAGGAGTTGAAGAAGATAATTGCTATTATTAATTCAATGACAAAAGAGGAGCGTAGAAATCCCTCAATATTAAATGGTTCCCGCAGAAAGAGGATTGCGAGTGGCTCTGGAACAACTGTTCAGGATGTGAATACCCTTATAAAGCAGTACCTTGAGATGAAGAAGATGATAAAGAGGTTCAATCAGGGAGGGCTCTCCTCACTATTTTCTCAGATGATGAGAGGTAAGATGCCCCTTAAATAACTAATAAAAAGATTTTGTAGCAATTTTTTTTAATTTGTGGTACTATATAATTGCGTGGGGGTAGGTTATGAGTAAGACCATTGAAGAATATATGTCTGAGGCGAATTCCCTTAAAAATGGGGTATTGAGTTCAGATTATCTGTTAAGATATCCTGAAACCTTAGCAATTATAGAGAGATTTTACTCAGAACTGAATAAAAAGAATTTTGGGGATAATAGTATTTATCAGATTGAAGCTGAGATAGTGGAGAGCCTTGTTAGAGGTGCGATGGTAAATATCAATTCATATAAAACCTCAGAGAAGAGACTCCAGATTGTAGCGGTATGCGGACTGAGAGATATGATAGAGAATATACTGAAGTTTGGAGGTTTTAAAATAGTAGGGAGGCAATTGCCACTTGAAGACCAGTTTGCTGAGATCGCTTTAATGCAGGGGCGACTTCATAGAATCCCGCGAGGATTAAAGGATGCGGCGCTCAAAGGATTTCCAGATATGCTGGTAGACCTTATTGATGAGATGCTGGGACCATTCTTCTGTTATGGGGCTGGATTTGTATATAAAAACGAACTTGTGGGGAATCTTGCTATAATAGGTAGACAGCTTGAAGTGGATATGGTAAGGGCTGAGATTATAAATTCATTGCTCCCGATCTTTGCAATTGTTGAGATGATTTACAGATGTTTCTCAAAGTAGTTCCCATAGAGGGGGTTAGATATGGAAATTGACATTGTAAGGATTTATTGTAAAAAGAGATATTTGAGGCAATCTTTTTATTGTAAGTGCAGGGAGGATGTCTTTAAGTTGCGATATAATGTTTATTGCAGGGAGATGGGAGTTGTAGAGCCAAATGAGAGAGAGGAGATCTGTGACAGGTTTGATTCTGTGGGAAATACAGTAATATTTGCTGCAAGAGTAAATGACAGAGTTGTCGGCACTATAAGATTGGATACAGTGGAATCCTGAACTGATTGGCAATCCTTACAATCTGTTGTACTTCCTCAACCTTTGAGGGGAGAAGTAAAGCCATTACATCTCTTCTGGTGCCAGAGACATTATTAATATATGGAGTTAGTGCCTCACCGGTTATTACATATTCATTACCCAGAACTTTTCTAAATTCACCAATTGCATTTTCTATTGAGTTGCTCATTTAATTCTCCTTATGACGGAAGTGCTTTTACTATTTGATAGGATAATTTTCAAATAAAAAATTGAGGTTTTTGAGTGAATGTGAAATGTGGATTTGAGGTAAATAAGTGCTTATCAGGTTTTCTTGCTGGAAATTCTACCTGTTTAGTGCTATCTGATAAACATCATCAGGAGATTATTTTATGAAGAAGATTCTTATGGTAATTATATCTATCATATTATTCTATGCCTGTAAGACGATTCACTATGTAACCTACAATATCAGTCCGAATAAACCAGCACTCAGCGGGAAGGTAAGCTCCTCGGTTGTAAAGTCAGATGTCTCAATAATCTTTGATAAATATCTCATCCCTCACATTGAGGCGTCAAATGATTACGACGCATTTTATGCATTGGGCTATGTCCATGCTATGGAACGACTATTTCAGATAGAATTGATGAAACGGTTTGCATATGGGAGGGTTGCGGAGACATTCGGAAATGTAAAGTTCGGTACAAATAGCATTTTTGCGGATGCTGTGACAATGGATGTCTGGTTAAGGACGATTGGGCTCTGGAGGGCAGCAGAGGTATCAATAAAGGATATGGATGAAGAGAGCGGAGAGATTGCAGAGGCATATTGTAATGGTATAAATGATTATATTAAAAATGGGAATATCCCGATTGAATTTAAGCTTTTAGGGATCAAACCAGAGCCGATAAAACCTGTTCATCTGATTGCAATAGGTAGAATCACCGGATGGAGTCTGTCTGTCAATTCTATGCAGGAGCTGATAAGATATCTTTTGAGTGTAGAGCTTGGAGAGGAGATTCAGAGAGAATTATTCCCTCCACTTAATTATAAGGGGAGTGCGATTGTGGATATAAAATCTGCTTCATCCAATCCTGAGCAAAGAAGCGGTATGAAAGTAAACAGAGAATATTATGAGTCTGCACTCACAATTTTAAGAGGTTTTAGTGTGCTTGAAAATCTTGATGTCTTTTCAATTCCAAAAAATGCCTCAAACAACTGGGCTATATCGGGAGAGAAGACAATAAGTGGCTTTCCAATTCTTGCAAATGACCCGCATCTTCAGCATTCAGCACCTTCAATCTTTTATGCTGTTCATCTTAAGACGCCAGATTTAAATGTTATTGGGGTGAGTATCCCCGGCACTCCTGCTGTTATTCTTGGGCACAATGAGAGGGTTGCGTGGGCTGCTACAAATACATTTGCAGATGTGCAGGATTTATATTTTGAAAAGATTGACCCCAAAGACCCAAATAAATACCTGACTGCTTCAGGCTCAAAAGAATTTTATTATGAGGAGCATACTATCTTTGAAAAGAGAGAAGATGGAAAATTTATACCTCACAATTTTACAATCAGACATACCATACACGGTCCGGTCTTAAATGATGCTATGGGGAGTGCAACCAGAAATTTGCCTTTGATTACACTCAAGACTACAATGTATCATTCGGCAGGTGATTTCAAGGCTGTATATGGATTTATGAAGTCAAAAAATATCTATGAATTTAGAGAGGCGCTTAAGTTCTGGGATATCCCGATTCAAAACTGGGTGGTGGCAGATAGAGATGGAAATATAGGGTACTTCCCATTTGGGAGAATTCCAAAGAGGATTGGTTGGGATGGGACAATGCCAGTTGAGGGGTGGAGTGGGAGGTATGAATGGGATGGGTATATCCCTTATGAGGAGTTGCCCCAGCTGATAAATCCCGGGATTGGAATAATTGTTACAGCAAACAATAAGGTGGTGGAGCCAGATAAATACAAATATCCTTTTACACTGGATGCGATGCCATCATATAGGGCGGATAGGATAAAGGAGCTCCTTTCAAAGAAGGATAAATGGGATGTGGAGTCTGTAAGAAAGATTCAGATGGATGTATATTCAAAGCAGGCAGAATATATTATGCCAACAATAAAAAAGGTACTATCAAATTCCACACTAACAGATTTTGAGAAAAGGGCATTTGAGTTTCTCAAAAATTGGGATTATTCTGCCAGAGAGGATTCAATAGGTGCTACCCTCTTCTTTGTAACTCATAAGATTCTTTTTGAAATGACCTTAAAGGATAACCTTTCGCCAGTTCTATATAATCTGATATTGAATACGCCTTATTCACACGGATTTTTTGATAGGTTTATTGTTGAAAATGAGAATTCAAAACTCTGGGATATCAAGACCACGGAGATAATTGAGAAGAAAGATGATATTATTTTGCTTGCATTCAAAAAGGCAGTATTCTCTTTAAGAGAAAATCTAACTGATAATATACAGGAGTGGAGATGGGGCAGGATTCATCAGATTCTATTTGCACATCCTCTTGGCTCTGATGAGAGGGTAAGTAAGACTTTTAATGTGGGATTGATTCCGACTTCAGGGGCACGGGAGACTGTGAAGGCGGCGTCTTACAGGTTTGAAAGTTCACTCTTTTTTACCGATATAGATGGAGCTGCATTCAGGCAGGTCTGTGATATGAGGGAGGCGGATGAATGCGATATTATAATTGACCTTGGACAATCGGGATGGGCAAAGACAGATGGATATTCAAATGCCCTTCCATTGTACCTCAAAGGTGAATTCTGGGATACATCAATGAATCCAAAAAAATATAGAGAATCTTTGAGAGGAGAAATAAGAATTCTCCCTATCTCAAAGATTAAAAGATAGTCTTGAATACTCATTATATGAAATATATAATAGTAAAGGTTGAGAGGTTGAGGATGGTTAGAGTATTTCTTTACATTCTGGGCATTTGCTTTTTTAGCAATCTGGCAATATCACAGGATTCTGAATTTACAGCAAATGATATATTTTCAAAGGATATTGAGGAGTTAATAAATATAAAAGTGGAGACTGTTCAATCTGCATCAAAGGCTCTGGAAAAATTGTATCAGGCTCCGGCAGCAGTAACAATTTTTAATAGATATCAGATAGAGATTTTTGGATGCAGGACACTCTCTGATATACTCAATTTGATAATGAGTTTCTATATAACTTACGATTACAATTATAATTATGCCGGGGTAAGAGGGGTTTATAAGCCGGGTGATTACAACTCAAGGATTCTACTCTTAATTGATGGGCATCAGATAAATGATAATATATTTGACCAGGCGTTCTTAGGGACTGATTTTATACTTGATATTGACCTCATTGATCGCGTGGAGGTGATTCGTGGTCCACTCTCTTCCCTTTATGGTGGGAATGCAATTTTCGGTGTAATCAATGTCATTACCCGAAGCCCGGACTCTCAGGAATTCTCTTTCTCCTCTGGAAGCAATGATACATATAAGGGTAGATTGACACTCTCTTATAACTCCGATGAGAATATAAAACTTATGGCATCTGCAACTTATTATACATCTCTCGGAACGGACCTCTACTTTAAGGAGTTGGAGGCACGAGGATATGGAGATGGGAGAAATTATACAGGAGATTATGATAGATATCCCTCCTTCTTTGCAAAAGGTCTGGCAGGTAATTTTACAGTGATGGGAGGTTATATAAAGAGGACAAAGGGAATTCCAACCGGTGCCTGGGATATCATCTATAATGATAAACGGAACAGGTCAATTGATACGAGAGGTTTCTTTGAATTAAAATATAATCAAAACTTTTCAAATGATATTTATACTACTTCAAGGGTCTTTTATGACTTTTACTCTTATGAAGGACATTATATTTATGAGGATGATATTCAATCCGAATTAGATACCGGTGCACTCATTGGTTTTGAACTCAAGGGGGGAGTTGAGAAGGATAGATACAACTTTGATATAGGTCTTGAATTTAAGGATAATCTCAAACAGAATCTTTATGTTTATAATATTAATGCGGGGGAGGTACTGGATTTCAGGCATGATTCCATCTCCACCGGTCTCTATACGAGTCTCATCTATAATCTTATGGAAAATTTTAGAATTAATCTCTCAGGGAGATACGATTATTTTGAATATTATGATAATGCCATCTCTTCAAGAATTGCCCTCATTTACAATCCATTAAAAAAGTCAACTATAAAACTAATTGCCGGGAACTCCTATAGACCACCCAATATCTATGAGGTTTATTACAATGACGACAATCAGACGCAGAAGGCGCCTCTACATCTAAATCCGGAGATGGTGTATCAGACAGAACTCTTATTTGAGCATAATTTTACAGATGAGTTTTCTGGATATGCCTCTATATTTTATTCAAAGATTGACGATATGATAGCTTTTGAGATTGACCCGACTGACAAACTTATTGTTGCAAAGAATCTCCCATCTGTTGCTGTTGCAGGTTTTGAATCGAGAGTTGCCTATACATCTCAGAATGGGCGGATGCTGGGAATAAATTATAACTACTCCAATGCGCTTGATGATTTCAGGAGCAGTTTCCCTGAGCATATTGTAAAGATTAGAGGTGCATATCCTGTATTGAAGAATAGACTTATCCCCGCCTTCTCTGTTAATTATATCTCTGGTGCAAAGACCCTCAATGATGACAATATTGATGCGGTCATCCTCGCAAACTTTAACCTATTGTACAGGAATCTTTTCAATCATCTTGACCTGTCGCTCAGTATTTATAATATATTCAATCAGAAGTATTATGTCCCCGCATCTGTTGAGCATAGTATGGACAGGATACAACAGGAAGGTATTAACTATCAAATTAAGATTGGGGGGAAGTTCTGATGCAAAATGTTACTCTGTTGATATTGATAATCAATCTGGTCTTCCTGTGTGACTCTATTGCATCTCCACCTACAGAGTATCAGGTCAAGGCGGCATTGATATATAATTTCTTAAGATTTGTTGACCTAAAGGAAGATAGGGTTGTGAATAATGAGATTCATCTATGCTCCTTTGAAAAGAATCCACTAAATAATGAAGTAAAGAAACTGGATGAGAAATCTATAGGAGATAGGAAGATACTCTTCTCAGAGGTTCATTCCGATAGTGAGATTCATAGCTGTTCGGTACTGCTGGTGGATAAGAGGGATACAGAGTCATTAAAGAGGATAATTGAAGTAGCCTACAGGGAAGGGATTCTCCTGATTGGGGATACTGATGGGTATGGGGAGCTGGGTGTGGTTATAAATATGTTTATTAAAGATGAGAAGGTAAGGTTTGAAATAAATCTTGAGGCGGCAAATAAGTCAGATGTGAAGGTCTCTTCAAGATTGCTTTCTGTTGCAAAGATAATAAAGAACCTCAAAAAATAATTTATGGATAAAAGATTCCATTCTAAACTGTCAAGTAAGATTATCATATCCGTCTTATTTTCAATCCTGATCTCCTTTCTTGCAATTGGGTTAATAGTTCATTATTTATCAAGCAGAATTATCAGAGATAGAATAATCTCTGATTTGAGACTACACGCAAAGATCATTGGTTCAAACTCCTCAGCGGCACTCCTCTTTGAGGATAAGAAGGTTGCAAAAGACATCCTGTCTTCATTGAGATTACTGCCAGAGATTCAATCGGCGATTCTATTTGATAGATCGGGGAGGGAGTTTGCATATTTTATCCGTGAGGGAGGCATTTATATTCCTTATTATACAGAGGTTCTGAATTCAGATAAGCAGATAGTTGTGGTTGAGGAGATTGAGATTGAGGGTGAGCAGATTGGGAAGATTGTTATTGTCTCAAATACAGACAGGATAACAGGACAGACGAGGCTTGTAACCTATGGTGTGATATTCGGAATAATTGGTGCCCTTTTGATTGCATATATCCTGATGTCTCTATTTACAAAAGTGATATTTAAGCCGGTAAAGAATCTACTTGATGTAATGCATAATGTCTCTGAGAAGAGGGATTATTCATTGCGTGCTGAGATTGTTTCAGGAGATGAGTTTGGCAGTATTGCCAGTAGTTTTAATGAGATGCTTGCACAGATACAGTTGAGAGATGAAGAGATAAATCGCTACAGGGAACACCTTGAAGATGAGGTGAAAAAGAGGACGAAGGAACTTGAGGAATTGAGTATCAGACTTGAAAAGGAACTTGAGGAAGTGAAGAGGATGGAGGAGATAATATCCCGTTCTGCAACCGAGTGGAGAACCACATTTGATTCAATAAATGATGCGGTATTCCTGCTGGATAGAAATGGTAATATATTGAAATGCAACAAATCAGCAATAAAAATTCTGGGAGTGACTTATTCTGATATTATACAAAGTAATATCTGTAAGGTTGCACACAATTCTGATAATTGTAATTGTGGAATAAGTGATGCTTTCAGGGATAAAATAAGGGTTACCAGAATATTGCATATAAAAGACAAGATATATCAGATTTACTTTGACCCGATTATCTCAAAGGATAATCTGATGGGTCTTGTCCATATTATGTCCGATATTACAGAGAGACATCTGATAGAAGAGGGTATTCAACATATGCAGAAGATGGAGGCAGTTGGAAGACTTGCCGGAGGTGTTGCACACGATTTTAATAATCTACTTTCTATTTTGACCCTTTATACCAGTTCTTTATTAAAGCGCCTCAAGGATGATGAACGTTCCTTAAAGGAATTAAGTGAGATAAAGAAGGTTATAGAACGGGCGACAAACCTCTCAAGGCAGTTGCTTACATTTAGCCGAAAGCAGATAATCAATCCAGAGGTCTTTGATATCTGTGATGCCCTGAACTCCTTACATAAGATGCTATCCCGATTGATAGGTGAGCACATTGATATTAAACTGGAGTTGCCTGAAGGTGGTTTTTATATCTTTGCAGATAGGTCTCAATTTGATAATGTAATAATGAATCTGGTGATAAATGCAAAGGATGCAATGCCAGATGGTGGAGTTATTACTATAAGCGCGGAGAAGAGGGTGCTTAAGAGAGAGGATATATCTATTCCGGAGCTCTGGGATAGGGATTTTATAATTCTCAAAGTTGCAGATAATGGTGAGGGTATGAGTGAGGAGATTCAGAAGAAGATATTTGAGCCTTTCTTTACCACGAAGCCGAAAGGGAGAGGGACAGGGCTCGGGCTCACTATTGTATATGGTTTTGTGAGACAGTGTAACGGCTATATTGATGTCAGAAGTAGACTGAAAGAGGGGACGACATTTACATTGTATTTTCCACCTGCCGCACAGAGAGTTTCTAACAGACCGGTAAGTGCATTGATTAAGGCTTTAACAATTAAAAATTTGAGTATATTGCTTGTGGAGGACGATGAGGATGTGAGACGCTCTCTTAAAAAGATGCTTGAAGATAATAGTTTCAGGGTGATAGATAAGGGGAGGGCAATTGAGGCGATTGGATTACTTAGAGATAGAAAGGATAGAATTGACCTGATAATCTCAGATATTGTGATGCCAGAGATGAATGGAATTGACTTTTTTAAGAAGGTGAGGGAGTTTGATAGCGAGATTCCATTTATTTTAATGACCGGTTATTCAGATGAGTTTTTACCGCAGGAGGATATTTCAACATACAGAGATATCCTGATTCAGAAGCCCTTTACCGAAACCCAGATTATAAATAAAATAAGGGAGATGATAAAGTAGAAGGAGGAAGATATGTGGGAGTATCTAAGACTCCATGAGGAGTTTATAAGAGGGGCGATTAGAGAGGTGCAGAATAAGGAGGAGTTGATTCAGCTCAGAGATTTTCATATAAGACAGATTGGATTTATGCAGCACGAGAGATTGATTCATCTGATAGTAACAATGTTTGTAGCATTATTTACCATTATGTCTTTTGGCTTATGCTACTTTGCACCTGCAATTCCGACAGGGCTTTTGTGCATGTTGTTTATTATTTTAACAGGCGCGTACATCCTTCACTATTTCAGGCTGGAGAACGGCGTTCAGAGATGGTATCACATAGCAAATGAGATTGAGAGGTTGATAGGAAATCAGGGCGCTATTTATGAAAATCATAAGATACAAGTGAATAAATAGTTGTATGACATTACGACAACAAATATTGAGAAGATTTGTAGATCTTTATCTACCATTTTGAGGTGGATATTAAAGATGGGCGGGGCGAAATTATTGCCAGGGTGAAGAGGATAAAGGGAAGAGAAGGCGAAGCGTCATTGTGAGTCATAAATATTACATCATTTCAATTAGTTAGCATCTGGCACAAGATTTGACATACATAAATCATCACTGACTTTTAAGGAGGTAGAGAAATGTTTAAGAGATTGTTTTTATTGGTTTTTTTGGCTTTTGTGCTGGGAGGCATCTACGGGTGTGATGAGAGGTCAGTAGAGCCGCAGGGTGATGACTTTGTTAAGGGGCAGAGTGATTTTGTATCTGCTGGTAGAGGTGGTGGAGGTAGATATTCTGAGGATAGCTCTATGGATGTCGGAAGTAGCAAGAATGAGGAAAATGGAGGGACTGATTCTAAAAGGACGATTGAAGAGGGTGATATTGTAAAACTCATTAACAATGTCCTGTTTGTCCTGAACCAGTATAGAGGGCTCCAGATAATAAATCTTGAAAATCCAGATTCTCCCGAATTGATCTCACAGGTCCCCATCTACGGTTATCCTGTTGAGATGTATATAAGGGATAACAGGGCATATATCGTCGTCTCAAACTACTTCTCTTATAGTTGGGGACTCACCGGAGTTGCCGATGGAAATAATGAGCCATTCTTTGGATCCATAATCAGGGTGGTGGATATCTCAGATTTGAATGTTCCAAAGATTATTGGTGGTTTTCAGATTGAGGGGAATGTTACTGATACGAGAATTGTTGGGGATGTGCTCTATGCGGTCTCCAATAGATATTCCTACTATTATTACAATGGGAATACCCGTGATAACAGGGATACTACTACTGTTTATTCAATCAATATTGAGGACCCAAAGAATATCTTTATTGCTGACAGACTTGAATTTGAGAGAAGTAATCTGTCTTATGAGAATAATGTCCATGTCACAACTGATGCAATCTTTCTCTCCCAGTACAAATGGGGGTATATTAATGAATATGGTTATAGTGTAGAGTCAGATGCAACAGATATTACCTACATTGATATTTCAGACCCGAATGGTAAGCTCAGTATTGGCGCAAAGTATGAAATCCCCGGCGTGGTGATTAATAGATGGCAGATGGATTTTTATGATGGATATTTCAGGGTTATCACCCCGGATAGATACTGGGGGAATGGTTTCCCCAATCTATATGTCTTCAAGGTCAATAGTAAAGACGATATTAAGCCAGTCTCAAGGCTGAGGATTGAGCCACCAAAGCCCGAATCGCTTACATCTGTTAGATTTGATGGTCCAAGGGCTTATGCGGTAACATATGAGCAGAAAGACCCGCTGTTTATCATTGATATAAGCAATCCTCAGAACCCGGTACAGAAGGGTGCGATAGAGATGAGCGGATGGCTGGACTATATTGAGCCACGCGGTGATGTGCTGGTGGCGTTAGGGCACGATGATGCTGATGGACAGATGAGCCTTGCTGTCTCTATGTTTGATGTAAAGGATGTGGATAATCCAAAGATGATTTCACGTGTAAATTTTGGAGAGGGTTGGGGCTGGGTCTCAGAAGATATGAATGATATCCATAAGGCTTTTAAGGTTCTGGATGATATCAATCTTGTAATAATCCCTTTCTCATATTGGTCTGGTAAAAATTCTGCTTATATTTCTGGAATTCAATTGATAGACTATTTCAACAATGCAAATATTCAGGGACTTGTCAAAAGGGGTCTTGTTGAACACTCCGGTTGGGTTCAGAGAGGTATCCCTTATGCAAACGAGAAATTACTCACAGTCTCAAATGAGGCTTTACAGGTTGTGGATATATCCAATAGAGACAAACCAGTATTAAATGCACAGATTGAACTCGCAAGAAATGTCATTGACTTCTTACCGGTTGATTCAAAATACGGCCTTGAGCTCTCAAATACCACCCTCTACTATTGGGGTAGAGATGCAAAGAGCAAGGTCAATCTTGTCCCGCTCTCAACTCCAAATACTCCAAGGCCATATCAATCAGTAGAACTGAATGGATATTTCAACAGACTCTATAGAGTAGGGTCCAAATTTGTGGCAGTAGGTTATAACCGGGATAGTAATAATGGCAGTTATAAAGTTGTTATCAAGAGTCTCTCTCTTGAGAATTCACTCTTAAAATTGATAGATAGTGCTGAATTTAAGGGTAATTTTGGCTGGTATTACTATGGTTGCCCGATGTATGAGTATGGTGATGCCGACAGCAGGAAGGGTGGATATTATTATGGAGCTTGTTATGGCGGTGGTTCTGTCGCAGAGCAACTACCTGACGGGACACTTGTATTCTCAAGTCTAAAATACGATTATTCCTATGATGAAAACAAATACAATTATAAATATACTGTGATATTAAAACAGGTAAAGGTCTTATCTGATGGCAAGATTCAGGTGAGTGATGATTTTACTATTGAATTGCCAGAGAATGCATATACTGGTGGACTTTCATACCAGAATATGAAGGCGTACATTACATACTATGTTCCTTTAAATCTCAATGGAAATTATTATCTTGCAAAGGCATATGTCAGGGTCGCAGATTTCTCAAATTTTAATGATATTAAATTCTCAAAACCTATAAATGTCCCGGGTACTGTAATTGGTGCATCTTTGAGTGGGAAGTATATTTATACAGTAGATTATCAATATTATGCCGATTCAAAAGATGATTATCGTACTGTTGGTTATCTGAACACACTCTTTCTTGGAGATGAGAAGGCATATCTTATGGACAGGATTGAGATACTCCCCGTATCAACTCTAAACTCCTATTCATATATCAGCAGTTATATAGTGCAGGACGAGAAATTTTACTATACCATCTATAGCTATAGTTGGGATAAAAACTATGAAAATTATAAATTCTCAAATCTTCTCAAGACAGTAAGTCTTGTTGACCCTGAGGATATAGTGCCCAAGTCCTCAATCTCCCTCAAGCCTCAGAGTACGGGGACGATGAAAATTATATCAGATAGACTCTTTATTTCTGCCTATGACTATGTGTCCGGACTTTTTGTCTATAAACTGACTGACCCATTTAATCCGGAATTTGAGGCATTTTATAGAACAGATGGCTGGACCTCTGCTGAGAATGTCTCAGTAATGGATAACAGGGCATTTGTTACAGCAGGTCCTTATGGTGTTCAGGTGATAACTCTAAAATAATAAAATCCTCAATGAATATACCCTCCTTGAAGAGCCGATTTTGAGATCGGCTCTTTTTTTATTTTCATTATTTATAATTTGATATTGCGATATTTTTTGCTAATAATACCTCTTTTAGGAAGGAGGAGATGGATATGAATATATCAGAGAGAATGAAGAGATTCTTTAATAATCCGACAGAGGAAGATTGGAACAACTGGCAGTGGCAGATTAGAAACAGGATAACCACGCTTGAGGACCTGAGTAAGATAATAAATCTTACAGAGGAGGAGAAGGAGGGTATTAGAAAGGTCCTTAAAGTGTACAGAATGGCGATAACCCCCTATTATGCCTCGTTGATGGATGAGGATAATCCACTCTGTCCTATCAGAATGCAGGCGGTTCCGACTATATATGAGACTCACAGGTCCAGTTCAGATCTGCACGACCCTCTGGCAGAAGACAGGGATATGGTGGCACCAAACCTTGTACACAGATATCCAGACAGGGTGTTATTTCTTATTACAGACCAGTGTTCAATGTATTGTAGATTCTGTACGAGGCGGAGACTTGTGGGTCAGGTGGATCAGCCGAGGAAGATTGATGAACTGAAAAAGGCATTTGAATATATCAGAAAGAATAAAAGGGTCAGAGATATCATAATCTCAGGTGGGGACCCGCTTACTACTTCGGATGAGCATATTGAATATATCCTGAAGGAATTGAGGGCAATCAAGCATGTTGAGATAATAAGGCTCGGTTCAAGAACTCCAGTTGTATTGCCTATGAGAATTACCGAAAACCTGATTAAAGTCTTGAAAAGATATCAACCAGTATATCTAAATACACACTTTAACCATCCGAAGGAGATTACTGAGGATTCCCGCCGCGCCTGTGAGAGATTGGCAGATGGTGGTATTGTTGTCTCAAATCAGTCGGTCCTTTTAAGAAGAATAAACAGTTCCTATGTCATAATGAAGAAGTTGTGCCATCAGTTATTGAAGATAAGGGTCAGACCTTATTATATCTTCCAGTGTGACCTCTCGGAGGGTATTGAGCATTTCAGGACGCCAGTCTCAAAGGGCTTTGAGATAATTGAAAGGATGAGAGGACATACCTCAGGTCTTGCAGTTCCGACACTTGTAGTGGATATGCCGGGTGGAGGAGGAAAGGTACCGATATTCCCAAACTATCTGATTTCTATGAGTGAAAATGCCACTGTCTTTAGAAATTATAAAGGCTTTATCTCTGTCTATCAGGATCCGATTGAGCGAGATTGTAGTTGTCCAACGGAATCTGATTATGATAAAGATGTGGTGGCACATTCCCCTGAAGGGCTGGGTAATCTCTTTGACAGGAAGAAGGTCTCAATAGAGCCCAAGGAGTGAGATATGCTAAAGGTGAGATTTGATAAGAGGTTGGTTGTTGAATCACGGGAGTATGCAAAAACTATTGCAACAGATATTTACAACAGATTTATCAAAGGGTTCTCAACAGATTCTATAGAAAGGACCACATTGAGATTCCTTGGGATTGAGGGCTCTACCTCATATGGACATCCTAAAGTGAATGCGGTGGTGGATGCTATTAAGAGGCAATACGATATTACAGGAGGTGTTTTGAATTATATTGCACACGAGATGGCTGTCTCTCAGGTAGATTTTTTATCGGCGGTAGATATCATAATAAATGGTACTCTTTCAACTTTGAAGCCAAGTAAAGAGGCACTTGATAGGGCAAAGGGGGAGATTGAAGAGATTGCACGTAAGAAATACGATGAGATAGTCTCAAAGAGGGTCATGAGAGAGAGGTTTAGAAATTCATTTCCACCTCAGAAGAGGCCACTCAAATATCTCATTGTTGCAACTGGCAATATTTATGACGATGTAATTCAGGCAATATCAGCAGCGGAGGCGGGTGCGGATATTATAGCAGTTATCAGGTCCACCGCTCAATCGCTTCTGGACTATGTGCCGGAGGGGGCAACTACTGAAGGATATGGTGGAACCTATGCGACTCAGGAGAATTTCAGGATAATGAGGTCTGCCCTTGATGATGCCTCAAAGAGGCTCAACAGATATATCTATCTTACAAACTACTCAAGTGGTCTATGTATGCCAGAGATAGCATATCTTGGTGCATTTGAGGGGCTGGATGTGCTATTAAATGATGCAATGTATGGCATCCTCTTTAGAGATATAAATATGAAGAGGACCTTCTGTGACCAGTTCTTCTCAAGGATGATATGTGCTATATCAAAGATTATTATCAATACAGGTGAAGACAACTATCTTACAACCTCTGATGCGATGGAGAGGGCACATACAGTACTGACCAGTCTCTTTATAAACGAGGCATTTGCAAGGCTTGCGGGTATGAGAGAAGAATATATGGGACTGGGACATGCCTTTGAAATAAATCCACAGATTGAAGATTCACTCTCATTTGAGTTATCTCAGGCGCTATTGATAAGGCAGATATTCCCGCGCTCTCCTATTAAATATATGCCCCCTACAAAACATATGACCGGAGACCCCTTTTATAGTAATCTACTTGATGCGATGTTTAATCTAACAAGTAAGTTGAGCTCACAGCATATCCATCTGCTTGGTATGATGACAGAGGCTATGCACAATCCGTTGATGATGGACAGATATGAGAGTCTTAAAAATGTAAACTACATCTTCAACGCGGTCAGTACCTTATCCGAGCAGATTACAATAAAGAAGGATTCGCTTTTGAATAAGAGGGCGCAGGAGGTATTACATAGGGCGTATGAGTTACTGAAGAAGGTAAGAGATGAGGGGCTGGACAGGGCAATTTCTGAGGGTGAATTCGCCGATATAAAGAGATTTAGCGATTCTGGCAAAGGTGTTGATGGTGTATATAAGGTAAGAGATGATTACTTTAATCCAGTATTTAATCTGCTGATTGAGAAGACTGGAGGTGAGCGATGAGCCAGTTGTTTTCAAATCTGATAAAGGCATATGGGGATAGAAAGGACGATGGGGTGGTGCAACTCTCATTTACCCTTCCAGTGGAATATAATCAGAAGGCAAAACAGATTGGTAAGATCTTCGCTGAAAAGTTAGGATTGAGGGAGGTAAATGTCACCACTGTGGAGAAGATAGGTCCGAGTTTTACGATGTTTGTTGTATATGGACATTCTGATGTGGTTTTAGATGTGGAGAAGATTGATATTCCAGTTGTAGAGTTTACCATTTATTCGCGTGAGGAGGTAGATGAACTGATAGGAAGAAATATAGGTAGGAAGATAAAGGTGGTGGGTGCCTGCACCGGATTTGATGCCCACACCGTGGGTATTGATGCTATATTGAATATGAAGGGCTTTGCCGGGGATTATGGGCTTGAGAGATATAGATGGTTTGAGGTATATAATCTGGGTGCCCAGATAACGAATGATACACTCATTGATAAAGCACTTTCTACAGATGCTGATGCCATTCTACTTTCACAGGTTGTAACTCAGAGGAATATTCACAAAGAGAATTCTCTGGATTTTATAAAGAAGATTGAGGAAAAGGGATTGAGAGAGAGATTTATCATTATTCTGGGTGGACCGAGGATAGACCATCCTCTGGCAGTATCGCTCGGTTTTGATGCAGGCTTTGGTGCAGGGACAAAGCCATCTGAGGTGGCAAGCTATATATACTTTAGAATGCTTGAAAGGGTAAAGAGATAATGGAGGAGAGAATGGATAGAGAACCACTAATCATTACAGTTGCAGCCGTTGGAGCCGAGACAACAAGGGGGCAGACGCCCTATCTACCTATTACAGCAGAGGAGATAGGTGAGGAGGCTGAGAGAATCAGGGATGCGGGTGCCTGTATGATTCATCTACATGTAAGGAAGGAAGATGGAACTCCCACTCAGGATAAGAGGGTCTTTGAGAGGGCAATTGCGGAGATAAGGAGACGAACAGATATAATTATTCAGGTCTCCACCGGTGGCGCAGTCTGGATGACCGCAGAGGAGCGGGCTCAACCACTTGAACTGAATCCGCAGATGGCTTCCCTTACTGTTGGAACCTGCAACTTCCAAGATGAAGTCTTTTCAAATCCATTTCCGCTTATAAGAAAACTTGCACGGATGATGAATGAGAGAGATATCATTCCAGAGATTGAGATATTTGATGTAGGATTTCTGGATAATGTTAGGCTATTGATTAGAGAGGGAGTGCTCCTGCCACCTCTTCACTTTGACTTTGTAATGGGTGTCCCCGGGGCGATGGGAGCAGACGAGCAGTTGCTTGACTTTCTTATCTCAAGACTCCCTGAAGGTTCCACCTGGTCTGTGGCTGGTGTCGGTAGATATGAATTCCCGATGGCAGAGCTCGCAATCAAGAAAGGGGGGCATGTGAGGGTCGGACTTGAAGACAATATCTATCTTGAAAAGGGAGTTCTGGCAAAAGGAAATGTAGAACTTGTAAAGAAGGTGGTGGAGATGGCTGAGAAGATGAACAGACCCATTGCCACTCTAAAAGAGGCGAAGAGGATATTAAGGTTGAAGAGGTAAAGGGGGACTTTTTGGGTTTTATTGACATACATACACATATTATCCCGAATGTAGATGATGGGGCGAAGGGCTTTGATGAGGCAATCGTGCGAATCAGAGGGTTACATTCTTTCGGGATTGATACAATAATTGCCACTCCTCATAAGCGCGGGGAACTCTTTGATTTTGATGAGGAACTGGTGAAGAGAAATTTTAACTTACTTTCAAATAGATTGATTGAGGAGGGCATTGGTGTAAAGATATACCTCGGTGCAGAGTATTATTTTGGGGTTGATTTGTTTGAAGATATTGGGGGCAATACTCTATATACACTCGGAAATTCAAAATATATCCTTGTAGAATTTAAGAGTCTGAGATTTTCACAGCAGGACAGGGAGAGGCTTTTCAGGATATTTACCTCCGGTTATAAAATAGTTGTTGCACATATCGAGCGTCATAGATTCAACTCCGAATCCTTTTCTACACTTGAATATTTGAAAAATAATTCAGCCCTCTTTCAATGTGATATAATGTCGCTCTCCGGGCTCTGGGGAGAAGAGGCGAGACTCTTTATGGAAGAACTCTTAAATAGAAATTTAGTAGATGTCATTGCTACCGATGTCCATTGTAAAGAATTTGAGAGTGGACTGCTTGAGAAGGGTTTTAGTCGCCTTAAAGAGTTGAGAGGTGATGGCTCTTTAGAGAGTTTTATGGGTGAAGTCCTTAAAAAGAGGTTAAATCTATTATGAAAAGATACTTAAACCTGTTAATCTCCATTTTACTCGGATTGCTCTTCTTATATCTCACATTTAAGGGAGTGGATTTTGAAAAACTGATGAATTCGTTTTCACAGATTAAGTGGACATACATAATTTTCTATCTCTTCTTTCTCACTGGAATTCAGATTGTCAGGACTACAAGGTGGGGGGTGATGCTCAGACCTATCAAGGAGATAACATTTAAGGATTTATATATTGTGAGTTCAGTCGGATTTATGGCCCTTGTAACACTACCATTGAGATTGGGGGAATTTGCCAGACCATATCTTATTTATGAGAGATGCGGAGTCTCTATGAGTGCGGCTATGGCTACCATTGTGGTGGAGAGGGTCATAGATGGAATTACAATCGGATTTGTCTTCTTTGCAACATGGATTATTCTCGGACTTACATTAAATACTACTATACCACCTTTTCTCGTCAATGCAGGGATAATCTTCTTTGTAATATTTGTAGTAATTTTTATCATCTGCATCCTGATGTATCTAAAGCAGAGCTTCTTTGAGGAGGTGGTGAGATTTATCTTCAGGATTTTTTCTCATAAACTTGCGGAGAAGATAGTCGGGATACTGAATAGATTTATCTTCGGACTGAAGTCGCTTCCAGATATCAGGAGCTTTCTAAATATCTTCTTTCAATCTATGATTTACTGGGGCTTAAACGCCACTGGACTCTATCTGATGTTCTATGCCTGTGGACTTCAGACTGAAAATGGGAATGAACTACCATATATCGCCGCTTATGTGGTACTCTGTATGCAGGTAATCGGTATTACAATCCCATCCGGCCCGGCCTTTGTTGGACCATTTGACTTCTTTACACTCAAGGCGCTCGAACTGTTTGTAGCACCGTCTCTTATGAACTCCAGCGCACTCCTGTATGTATTTATAGTTCATACGATGCAATTTCTACAACAGACATTATATGGGATAATATTTATCTTTACTGGATCTGTCTCATTCAAGTCCATAATCTCTTCCTCAAGGCGAATAAATGATTTTTTAGAACCGACATAACTATTGATTTTGAATACTAAAACACCACAATTATTCCTCCGCACTCAAATTTTTCTGTTTTTCTTGACACAGAAATTTTACACTTTATTGTATATTAAAGGACTATCAAGACATGAAAATTGAGATGTTTCAAGACTCTTTACCGGTTGCCTGTCATTCTGGATTGGCCAATCGGATTATATACGGAGCTATTGAATATGCCAGAAAGATTGGATTTGAGCCCCATAAAGACTTTTTAATGTCCCTGTTTGTTCTAAATGAGACACCTATTACTTAAATTTTGGGATGTTAGGGATTAATTGCTTAAAATAGACTCTATCTTTTCTTTCATAATAATAGAAGTAATGTAACCTCTGAACATATCTTTTACTTGATTGAGTTTCTTCTTTATTACGGAGATATGTTCTTTGTTATTGATAATGGAGATTGTGGTGCTGACTATATCGTGGTGTGAGAGATAAGGGCTGATGAGCTCGGTTATAAATCTCTCATTCAAAATAATATTTGGCATAATAGTGGTATCTGTATGTAATAGGAGTCTGCCGGCGATGTATGTGTAGATATCTGGTTTATAAACTCCGATAAATGGAATTCCTGCAAAGGTGGCCTCCATTGTAGTTGAACCCGAACTTATGATTGAAAAGTCTGAGGCTTTGATTAATGATGATGCTGAGAGGGGAGAGTATAGAATCTTATTTCTAACTTTTAGAGATTTTCTATTTATGTCTGATATCACAATCTTATAGTTGGGAAGCTTCTCTGAGAGGAGCATTGCAGTATCTTCAAAGAGGGAGAAATGTCTTTTGAGCACATTCTCTCGTGTGCCGGGGAATAAACTGATGATCCTCTCCCTCTTCTTTAATCCGAGTTTGTTTTTGTGTTTTTCAATATCTTCATCCATAGTTATCTGTTCAAACTTTGGGTGACCAACAAACTCTGCATCTACTTCAGAATCTTTCAATATCTCTTTTTCAAACGGAAATATTACAAATACCTTTTTAAAATATCTCTTGAGATACTTAACCCTGTATCCCCTCCACGCCCATATCTGAGGGATGATAAAGTAGTATAGATTGATGCCTTTATTGTAGAGAGTTCGTGCCAGTAGCATATTGAATTCGGGGTTGTCCACAAAAATTATATCAGAAATCCTATGCCCGGTTATGTAATGATTTATCTCAATGAATGTTTTCAGATACAAAGAGAGTATATTGCCTTCAAGAGTGAGTCCATTGAATGATGGTATATAAATATTACTTCTCAATTCCTCCTGTATAATGGAGTAATCGGGGGCAACGATACGGATACTATTTATAAACTGTTTATCAATTTTATTTATGGCAGGGAGGATGCTCTCAACTCCGGACCTCTCACCGGTTATTATTAAAAGTCTTTTATCTGTCATATCTCTTTGTGAAATCCCTCCTTGAATCCATTGCCATATTTGCAAGTCTATCTGCCTCTCTGTTCTGCTCTCTCGGGATGTGTTTTATAGAGAAACTCTTGAATTTTTGAATCAACTCATTTGCCT
Organism: Myxococcota bacterium; assembly: GCA_049969675.1. Classification (GTDB taxonomy): domain Bacteria; phylum Myxococcota; class SpSt-1050; order SpSt-1050; family SpSt-1050; genus SpSt-1050. Next base: position 23,136 of record JBMFOP010000001.1, read on the forward strand.
TTCTATACAATGGAATCAGATTCGGACTCTTTACTAAATAGATACCCCGCATTTGTCTCTCAAGCAGCTCGGAGTCTGTATATACGGTGAGTGTGTTTGCCTTTAGCCTGATGCCATTTGAAAGCGCAAGTATTAGTGCATTATATTCAGCCTCATTGTTGGTAATGCTCTCAAAGTATCTGACACTCTCAATAAGCCTCCTGTTATTTCTAAAAATTATGCAGGCGGATGCCCCACAGCCGGGATTACCCCTTGATCCCCCATCTATATATGCTATTAGTTCATTTTTGATAATATCTCCATTTTCAAGAAGAGTTATAATTTCATTTACAACATTTTCAGCCTTATCTGTCTCTACCCCATATTTTATTAAGATGTTATAGATTCTATCCTTTAGGTCTTTTTTAGACATTAACAATCAGTTGCTATTTGCAGCCGGGTTCTCATCCAGTATCTCTTCAATGTAGATTATCCTCTGACAGCTTGGACAGGTCTCAATGGAGATAGCCGCATATACCTTGGTGAATAGTTGGGGAGGTATTCCCATGTGGCAACCCGCACAGGTCCCATTCACTATCGGGACGATTGCCAGTCCATTTCTTCGCTCCTTGATTCTGTCATATTCATTCAATATCTCCGGTTTGATTCCTCCTAATTGCTTCTTTCTCTCCTCAGTGAGTTTGTCTATATTGGCATTTATATCTTTTGCCCTGGTATTGAGCTCTTCCTCATCTTTTGCCAATCTCTCTTTAATAATATTTAATTGCTTCTCTTCCTCTGTAATCAGCCTCTTGAAGGAATCCATCTCCTCAAGTATTTTAAGCACCTCATCCTCCATCTCATCCAGTGCCTTTTTGAGTACCTCAATCTCATGCATCAGTGCTATTCCCTCTCTTGAATTCCTGGATTCATTGAATCTCGCCTCCCACTTTTTGAGGTTGGTCTTTTCTACCTTAATCTCCTCCTCAATCTTATTCTTCCGTGTCTCCAGCTCCTTTATCTTTTCGTTCTTTTTGGCAATGGACTGCTCAATTGTGGATAACTCCTCAAGGGTGGTCTCTCTCTTCCTGTTTAAGAGATTCAGCTCGTTTTTGTATTTGTATATCTCAACATCAATCTTCTGTATATTCCTTAATAATTTAAGTTGATTAATCACCTGCTCCTCCTTGTTTTAAAACAAAAAGAGCCGCTTTTATGACTGCGGCTCTTCTCTAATATAAAGCTGAACCTTGCTATGTTCAAACGGTCTTTATAACGTCCTGTATAGTAATAAATATACATCTCTTAAAAAACTGGGCCCACCAGGACTCGAACCTGGAACCAACCGGTTATGAGCCGGTAGCTCTACCACCTGAGCTATGGGCCCAGATGAAAAGGGTGTTAAACACCCAAACAGGGCGAGCAATGTAATCCAATTTATGGATTTGGTCAACAGAAAATTTTAATATTTATGAATTTTTTTCAAGTCTTAAGCCCTCCGGTATCGGACTGCCTTTGAAGTAGATTGTTGAATCTTCATCTACCTCAAAGAGACCGAGTGCAATGTAATCAAGCGTGAGAGGTAATATCTTCCAGTCTCCCCCTTCTTTTAGCCTATTCTGATTTATCTGCTCAGCGCTCTTTAGTTGTTCTTTATCTAACGGGTCAAATCCGTCTGGCAAAATTATCTCAACAGGTTCTGATATTAATAGCAGCCTTCCATTATCAACTATCTCCTCTACAATATGTGTGCTTGAACGAATAAATCTCTCCTTTGCGAGAATGGCATCTCTTATGGGATGTGCCCCTACATATCTCCTCTTCCCATTCCTATCCCTGATACTCAAATCCGCTGGATGTACATTTATTGCAAGATATCTTTTGATAATCACATTTGTTAAGATGCTCATATAACCAGCAAGGACTATGATATCGGGATTGTATTTTTTTATCTTATCAAGCGAAATTTTATCAAACTCCTCCCTTATTGAGAGGTCCTTCTTAGGTAGCCCCTTTGATCTATAAAAGGCTTCTATATCATTTATCTCAACAGGGATATTGTGCATTTCTCCAATCCTCACGGCATTGGATTTGGGATTGTCAGTAAGAATCCCTACGACTTTATATAGGTATCTACCTCTAATTTTTAATGTCTCTTCCTGATGTTCAATTATTTTTATAAGATTTGTCCCCGAACCAGATATAAATGCTACAACTTTGAGGATATCATCACTTTTCTTAATGAGTCTATTAAGAACTTTCATATTCACCCCTTATCCCTGTTGATACAATGTTTTGTGGTTTCTTGCAAATACTTTAATTGCCTTTTGCATCTGGATTACTTTTTCAATTGTTATAGAGATTTTGACAATATGACTGATTTATCAGCCTAATTTTTGACAAAATGTCAGACCTACCTTTAAAATCTTGCTGTCTGGTATTCATCCAGTTAATTAGAATACTGACACCTTCTTCCCCATCTTTTAAAATTGAGGCGTAATATCAATAAATTACAGAATATCTTTCTCAATTTTTGAGTGAACGATTTTGGCATATCACCCTATTTGTGGTATCTACTATTCTGGAATGCAAATTGAAAAATCAAAAAGCCACTATGGTTGTTATATCATTTATTAAAAGAAATTTATGGCTATTAAATTTGTTCTTTATCTTCCTTTTCAGTTTCCTTATCTCCCAGTTTATATCTACATTCATAGAATTTAAGCTCAGGACCCCTCCTGAGATACCAAAGTTCAATCCCCCATCTCTCTCATCTATTCAATCAATACCCTCAGAACAATCTAAAATTGAAGATATCAAGAGTAAGAATTTCTTGAAGACAGTTGTGGCAGGGCCTCCGCCTTCAATTGACACCTCGGTTGAGGTAAATGATGAGGGTCTGAATGAGGACCTGCCTGTGGCTGGAAGTATAAATTACAAACTCGTGGGGACGGTGGTCTCCTCAATTGAGAGGTATTCTCTGGCAATATTAATTGACAATAGTACAAACACAACAGGTGTATATTCTGTGGGTGATCAACTTCAGGATGCAGTGATAACCAGCATTGAACGAAAGAGGATGTATTATAAACGGGGGAGGAGGATTGAATACCTTGATCTTGAAGAGGTGAATAAAGAGAATGTTCCTAAGTTTAAGCCTGCACCAGCCGCGGTTGCCCCTCCATCTGAGGAGGGTGTAAGAAAGATTGCAGAGGGCAAATATGTTGTATCTCAGAGCGAGCTTGAAAGGACACTTACAAATTTAAACGATGTTGCGATGCAGGCCCGTATTGTTCCAAACTTTGAAGGGGGTAAGGCAAACGGATTTAAGATATTCAATATAAAGGCAAATTCAATCTACGAAAAGATTGGATTAAAAAATGGTGATGTCATTCAAAAGATAAATGGCTTTGAGATAAATAGCCCCGATAAAGCCTTTGAGGTCTATCAGAAACTCAAGGATGCAAAGGCTATTAATGTGGAGATTAACAGGGGTGGCTCAAATATGACGCTGGATTATACAATAAGGTGAAGAATGAGGAGATTTTTATGAATAGACGGATTTTGATTTTTCTTGCTTCAATATTTATGACCCTCTTCTCTTTTGAACTGATGGCGCAGGTGGAGAAGAGGCCATCTCTTAATATCCCAACCAAGGGGATATTGCGAGGTAAAGATGTATTGAATCCACAAAATCTGAAGAAGAAGAGGCCACCTCAGGAGGTTGTTGCACCGGAGAAGGAGCAGAAGGCAGAAATCAAAAAGGAGGAGAATCTACCTAAGGGTGAGGTATTAAAGGGTGAAGAGAAGGTGGAGATATCGGAGGCATCGGAGTCCAGTTCCTGTCTCAAGAGCAGAGGGAAGGGACCATATAAACTTGATTTTAATAAGGCAGATATCATTGATATTGTGAAGTTTATCTCAGAACTCACCTGTAAGAATTTCATTATTCCAGATAATTTACGACAGGGTAAGATTACAATTATGTCGCCGGAGCCGATCAGTGCTGAAGAAGTTTACAGGGCATTTCTATCCGCCCTTGAGGTCAATAAGATTACCATTGTACCAGCAGGTAAATATCTCAAGTTGATGGGTCAGAGGGAATCCATCTCTTCCACAATACCAACAGTCGTGGGAGATGAGAAATACCCGATAGATGACCGTATGATAACCAAGATTGTAAGGGTGAAGTATGTTGACCCCAATACATTGCTTCCGACTCTTAAGCAGCTTGCGAGCAAGGATGGGGATATATTTCTCTATGCCCCGACAAATGCGCTGATTATAAGCGATACAGGTAATAATCTCTACAGACTTGAGAAGATAATGGAGGAGTTAGATAAGCCGGGCTTTGTTCAGGAGATCCACCTCTATCAATTGACCTATGCCGTTGCCTCCCAGATGGCTGAGAAACTGACCAATATATTTGATGTTAAGGGTGGCCAGGGTGGCGCCCCGGCACCTACATTCAGGCCCGCCCCTGCACCCGGAGAGCAGGCACCTCCCTTGAGGGAGAAGAGAGATGATGAGGATACAAAGATTTCTAAGATAATTGCGGACGATAGGACGAATAAACTTATCATAATTGCCACAAAGAAGTCTTTTGAAGATATAGTTGAGGTGATAAAAAAACTGGATGTGCCAGTCCCCGGAGAGGGTCAGGTCCATGTTTACTATTTGCAATATGCAGATGCTGACCAGCTTGCCAACACACTCTCTCAACTTGCACAGGGGTATAAAGGTGCGAAGGGTGCATCTACCCCCAAACCACCTACGGCTGCCCCATCTGCCCCGGGTGCCTCTGCTGAACTCTTTCAGGGAGAGATCAAGATCACCGCTGACAAACCTACAAATTCGCTTTTGATAATTGCCAATCAGAGTGATTACAAGAATCTTGTGAAGGTGATTGAAAAGTTAGATGTGAGGAGGAGACAGGTATTTGTTGAGGCTGTGATTATGGAGGTCTCTCTTGATAAGAGGAAGAGTGCCGGTCTGGCATTCAATGCAGGGATGGGAATGGAATATGATGGGCAGAAATTTCCAGTCTTCGCGGGGACTATGCTTGGTGGACTCAATTCACTGGTCCTTGAACCTTCATCACTGGCGCAGCTTGGAGGCTTTATCTCCGGTGCTCAGGGTCCTCCAGTTGAAGGTGTGGAACTGGGTGGTGCTACCAAGATAAGTTTACCGAGTTTTGGTGTGATATTGAGGGCACTGCAGTCAAATTCAGATGTCAATGTCCTATCAACCCCGCATATTCTGACCACGGATAATGAAGATGCTGAGATACTGGTAGGACAGAACATCCCATATCAGGCGGGCTTTACCTCAACCCTCGGTGGGGCAAATCTGACCTCCTGGACACCGATAGTATCCATTCAGAGACAGGATGTGGCTCTCAAGATGAAGATCAAACCACAGATAAATCAGAGCGACTATGTAAAACTCAATATTGAACAGGAGGTCTCAGAGGTGGCAGGGACAGACCCCGTATTGGGTCCTACCACTACAAAGAGGTCTGCAAAGACTGTGGTCGTTGTAAAGGACCAGCAGACTGTCGCAATAGGTGGTCTTATGAGAGATAATCAATCTGTCTCTGTCTCAAAGGTCCCCATTCTGGGAGATATCCCAATTATTGGATGGCTATTTAAGAGTAAGGAGACCAAGACGACCAAGACTAATCTCTTATTGTTCCTGACGCCGTATATTATAAATGATAAGGATGATTTTAGGAGGATATTTGAGAGGAAGATGAGAGAGCGGAAGGAGTTTATTGAGCGTTTTTATGGTGCAGGGGCAGAGTATGATATCTACATTGATTACAATAAGAAACACGGGCCATTCTTTGAGATGAATAAGAAGATGGATTCTGAACTAAATAAATTTGAAAACGGTGGGAAAGGTGTAGATGATGAGATTCTGATAACACCGGATACTGACCTGAATATGATAAAACAGAATGAAAATCCTGCAAAGGATTCAAAAGAGCAGCAGGGGGTAGAGAAGAAGATAAATCTCAAGTCTCAGACAGAATCCCCGCCAGTGATAAAAGATAATGCCATTGTGCCCAATCAGGATAAAGTTGAGGGCGATAAGCCCCTAAAGAATGATGAGCAGAAGGAGCATTTAGAGGTGGAATAGATATATGGAACTCTTAGGCGAGATAATAGTAAGGGAATTCTCTCTTGAGCCGTCAAAGATTGAAGAGGCTTTACTGGTCCAGAGACAGAAAGGTGGCAGAATAGGAGAGATACTTATTGGTATGAGGGCAATAAATGAGCGACAGCTTGCAAAGGCACTCTCAATTCAGTCGGGGGTACCTCTTGCAGATACCATTAAGGCTGAGAAGGTGGACATTGAGCTTATCAAAGACCTGCCGATAAATTATCTAAAACAACATAGATTGATCCCTGTTGAACTGAATGAAAGGTATGTTCTCATTCTGATAGCAGACCCTTATAATCTGACTCCGATTGATGTGGTAGCCTCCCTCTTTAAGAGGCCATATAGACTTATACTCGCCCCGTCAGATGAGGTGATATCAGTAATAAATGGGGTATTTGACAGGAAGTCTCAGGAGGCTGAGGCGGTGATGGATGATATGGCGACAGCCAATTTAGGAGAGCTCGCATCCGAACTGAATGAGCCTCAGGACCTTCTGGACGCCGGTGATGAGGCACCTATTATTAGACTTGTAAATTCGCTCTTTGCTCAGGCAATTCGTGAGAGGGCATCTGATATTCACATTGAGCCGTATGAGAAGGAGATTGTTGTAAGGTTTCGCATTGATGGTGTTCTGTATGAGATAATTAAGCCAGCCAAGAGATTTCATTCAAGTATCTGCTCACGCATCAAGATTATGGCGGGACTCAATATCGCCGAGAAGAGACTCCCTCAGGATGGGAGGATAAGATTTAAGATAGCAGGAAAAGATATTGATGTGAGAGTGAGTGTGATTCCGACTGCCCACGGTGAAAGAATTGTAATGAGACTTCTGGATAAGAGTGCGGTTATTCTGGATCTGGAGCAACTCGGTATTTTTGATGATAAACTCAAGGTGGTCAGGGAGCTCATCAGGAGGAGTCACGGAATTATACTCGTCACCGGTCCTACTGGCTCCGGTAAGACCACAACTCTATATGCTGCACTTTCAGATATAAATTCGCCGGATATCAATATACTCACCGCAGAGGATCCAATAGAGTATCAGATAAAGGGTATCTCTCAACTGCAGGTAAATCCAAAGATCGGATTGACATTTGCAGGGGCATTGAGGTCATTTTTGAGGCAGGACCCTGATGTGATTCTCGTAGGGGAGATAAGAGATCTGGAGACAGCAGAGATAGCCATTCAGGCATCACTCACCGGACATCTGGTCCTGTCTACACTTCACACAAATGATGCAGCGACTGCTGTGACCCGATTGGTGGATATGGGTGTTGAACCATTTCTGGTAGCAAGTTCACTCCTTGCAGTAATGGCACAGAGATTGGTCAGGGTTGTATGTCCTGAATGCAGAGTACCATATATGCCGACTTATGAAGAGATGGCAAAGATTGGGCTCTCTTCTGAGGAGGTAAAGAAGAAGGGATTTATCTATAAGAGTCAGGGCTGCGTAAAATGTATGAAGACAGGTTATGCAGGTAGAATCGGGATATATGAACTCCTGATAATAGATGATGAGATTCGCCATCTGGTTCTCAAGAATACAGATTCAACTCAGATAAAAAAGCTCGCTGTCTTGAAGGGTATGGATACTTTAAGAGATGATGGGGCGAAGAAGGTGCTTCAGGGAATAACCACCATTGATGAGGTCCTGAGGGTCACTCAGGAGGATGTCTTTTAAGAGGTAGGATATGCCAGTCTTTGAGGTAAGAGGATTTGATTCGCAGGGCAAATCAATAAAAGATGTCTTTGACGCAGATAGTGAAAAGGCATTGAAGCTTCAACTAAAGAGAGATGGCATATTTATTGAGCAGATAGTAGAGAGAGGGTCAGGGAGGACCAGACGCCAAGAGCTGGATTTCTCAAAGTATTTTGAACATATAAATATTGCTGACCTCTCTGTGGTTACAAGACAGCTTGCCACTCTGGTTAAGGCTGGTATCCCGCTGGTAGATGCAATAGCGGCGCTTGTTGACCAGACCTCAAATATGAGATTTAAACAGGTTTTATCAGATATTAAGAATAGACTGAATGAAGGTTCAAATCTGGCTGATGCCCTCTCACACTATCCAAAGATATTCTCTAACCTCTATGTGAATATGGTAAGGGCGGGTGAGACCTCCGGTATGCTGGAGATTGTTTTAGAGCGAATTGCTGACTATACAGAGAACCAGGCGAGGCTTAAGTCAAAGATTACCGGTGCACTCACATATCCTGTAATAATGCTCTTTGTGGCTATTGGAATTATCTCGTTCTTATTTGTTGCAGTGGTCCCAAAGATTACGAGGATATTTGAGGAGATGAGGGCATCTCTGCCGCTCCCCACAAAGATTCTAATTGCGATCTCATCCTTTGTGCGTGACTACTGGTGGTTGTTATTTTTGATTATCGGAATGACTATTTATTTTACATTAAAGTACATCAGAACCCCTGCAGGTAGGGTGAAGTTTGACAGATTGCTCCTTCAGGCGCCAATCATAGGGGAGATTACCAGAATGCTTGCAATGGCGAGATTTTCAAGGACATTATCCACGCTCTTGAAATCTGGAGTGCCCATACTTCAATCAATGGATATCGTGAAAAATATCCTGAACAATCAGATACTGGTCTCGGCACTTGAGGAGGCGAGAAATTCAATCAGGGAAGGTGAGAGCATTGCAATCCCTCTAAAGAAGAGTGGTCAGTTTCCACCACTTGTAATTCATATGATTGCAGTAGGAGAGAAGTCCGGACAGTTAGAGGATATGTTAAATAATGTGGCTGATACTTACGACTATCAGGTGGATGCAAGGTTGAGTGCACTCACCTCATTGCTTGAGCCTTTTATGATATTGAGTATGGGTGCGGTTATCTTCTTTATGGTTATATCCATATTGCTTCCAATCTTACAGCTTAATGAATTTATTAAATAGGAGGATAAAAGATGTTGAGAGATTTTCAGGAAAGAGAGAGGAGAAGGTCCCTGAATGAGACAGGTATGACACTTCTGGAGATTATGGTGGTAATCACCATAATCGGGATCGTGATGAGCATTGTCGGAGTCTCAGTTATGAAGCAGCTTGAAAAGTCCAAGAAAGATGCGGCCTGTCTGCAGATCAGAAATTTTGAGGAGGCACTTGACCACTATAAGCTTGAAAAGGGGAATTACCCCTCTACTGAGGAAGGGCTCGCCGCATTGGTTCAGGCTGGTAAGTTGAAAGGGAAGACAGTTCCCAAAGACCCATGGGGGAGGGACTACATTTATATCTACCCGGGTCAGAATAATCAGGATGGTCCCGACATTGTCTCCTATGGTGCGGATGGGAGAGAGGGAGGGAGTGGAGATGGTGAGGACCTGAACAACTGGGGTCCTCCGTGTGTAAAATAGACGGAATATGTAATGAGACATTGTGAATGTGGAATAACGCTTATAGAGTTTGTTGTGGTAATTGCCATAATGGCATTTGTAATGGGAGTGTCAATTGTGTCACTCAATAATGTAACATCTTCTGATATGCGTTCTGCTGCATCACAGGTCTCGTCTGCCATCAGATATCTTTATAACTACTCTGCGCTCACCTCCAGATATTGTAGATTTGGGGTAAGGTTGCAGGAGAATACATATAGCGTTGAATGTTCGGATACGCCATTTTATCTCAAGAAGACCCGACTTCAGGTAGTGGGCGATGAGGTAAAGAAGGATGAGGAAGGGGATAAAGATAGGGAGAAGAAATCCAATTCATTGTTTGAAGAGCAGGGTGATAAGATATTGAAGGAGCAGAAGGCTGAATTTTTAGAACTCAAATCCCGATTTTTGAAATCAAAGACACTCCCCGGAAGTATCTACTTTGATTCAATGATGGTGAGTCATCTAAGCGATAGGATATTTAAGGGGAATGAATATATCTATTTCTTCCCCGGCGGACAGACTGAGAATGCCTATATCTATCTCTCCGATACAAAGCAGAATATCTATACAATAAGGTTATATGCATTAAGCGGTAAGGTGGAGGTCATTGGTGGCTTTGTTGAACCGGAAGAGGAGGAAGAGGAGCAGGAATGATGACTCAAAAAAGGGAAGAGACTGGTTTTACACTTTTAGAGGTGATGATATCGCTCGCCATCCTCTCTGTCGCCTTAAGTGCGGTAATAGGTGTAAATATCGGGGCCATGGCAATCACCGGAAAGTCAAAAGGCATAATACTTGCCGCATCTCTTGCCCGTTCAAAGATGTTTGACCTTGAGGAGGAGCTCCGAATAAAGGGTTTTCCGGACTTTGATGAACAAATGGATGGAGACTTTGATGCCGAAGGTCATTCTGATTATAAATGGGTGGCTCAAATAATAAAGATAAAACTCCCACAGTATTCTGCCCCCGAGGATATTGCATCTATGGCACAGCAGAATCGCGATTCAAATTCGCTCGGTATCTCGCCTGCTACCATATCTCCAGAGATGTCAGCCGCTATGGCCGGGCTGCCGATGTTTATAAAGCAGATTGAGGATGCCATTAGAGAGGTGAAGGTGACGGTGATATGGCTGGAGCAGGAGAAGGAGCAGAGCCTGACGGTTACTACTCATTTCGTCAATATACCGGGTATGGAGATGGGAGTTGGGGGAGATATGATTCAACAGATAACAGGCGGTTCGGGCTCTATCCCTCTGCCATCATCGGGTTCAATGAATCCTTCTGGCTCAACTCCAAAGCTCAATCCGGGAGTTATAACGAGATGAATAAGAGAGGAATGACATTACTGGAGATTATAGTCTCAGTGAGCATTGTTGCCGTTATGGCATCGCTGGTATACGGGAGTGCAAAAAGACAGATGGAGGCAAGGGAACTCGCTACGAGGATTGAGGAGAGATACTCAATGGTGAGGATAGCGCTCAGCCGTATATGTCGCGAGGTCTCAATGGCATTTCTCTCAAATCATATATCACCGGATAAGAGGACTCAGACAATATTTAAGGGCGTAAATGAGAGCCCTATAAATAGACTGACATTTAGCTCCTTTTCACATCAGCGATTGAGGTCGGATGTGCACGAATCAGACCAGAATGTAATCACTTATTATGGAAGGCAGGATAAGAAGAATAGTTCACTTCTAAACATAATGAGGTATGAGAAGAAGATTATTGATGACAAACCCGAGGAGTATCAGGAAGGGGAGGTTCTGGCGAGTGGTGTGGTAGGTCTTAGATTTAGATACTATGATGAGGAGAAGAGGGAGTGGGTGGATTCGTGGGATACAATGGGTATTGAGAGGGGAAATAAACTCCCCCGATATGTTGAGGTAACTTTAACCATTCTGGATGAAAATGGTAAGGAGATATCCTTCGTCTCAAAGGCGAAGATTCAGATACAGAGACCGCTCTCATTCTGAGGTAATTATGCAGAGGCTTATAAAATGCAGAGGTTCAAAAGGAATGGCAATGCTCATGGTTGTAACCATTATTGCCATTCTTGCCACAATGGCTATGGACTTCTCCTATGAGGCTATGATAAATCTGCAGCTTACCTCTACTTATAGAGACGAGGTGAAGGCGTACTTCCTTGCACACTCGGCGCTGAATATCTCCCGACTGGTAATATTTTATCAGAAGCAGCTGGATTCTATGTTGAAGAGTAATAACCTTGCACAGGTGTTAGGTGGTAATATCCAGCTCTTCAGGCTTATCCCTATTGATAGCGAATTTACAAAGTCCTTTGCCAGTGGTGAACTCTTCTCATCGCTGGGCTTTCAGGAGATTAAGGAGGAGAGACCTACCCCTATGAAGGATGTTGAGAAAGATGAGGGAGAGGGGCGGGCATTTGCAGGGAAATTTGGGGATTTTGAAGGATATTTCAAAGCCAGTATAGAGGATGAAGAGTCAAAGATATCTGTAAGAAACTTTGATGCCACCCCGTCTCTTAGAAATTTTGCTATGACACAACTTATGCTTTTAATGCTACCGCAGCAGTACAATCCAATCTTTGAAAATAGGGATATGGACAATCAATATACAACCCGTGAGGATATAGTGGTGGCACTCAAGGACTATCAGGACATAGATGATAAACAGTTTGACCTCCTCACACAGCAGGACATCGGCCCACCTGAGGATCTATTCTACTCGGCACTTGAAAGGCCATATCAGACAAAGAATGCGCCATTTGATTCTCTTGAGGAGTTAAGGATGGTAAGAGGTGTGGGAGAGGTCTTCTTTCATAACTTTGCAGATAGGCTTACCATCTATCCCATAAAGAAATTCAACCTCGCAAGCCTTGACGACAGGATGATTTTGAACATAATCTGTATGTTTATTAAGGACAGGAATCACCCCATCTGCACAGACCCAACATATACATCTCAACAGAACCTCCTCAGGCGGTTTCAGGAATATAAGGAGATGAAGATGAGTCAGAACCCGCTATTTGTGGTATCTGTTCAGGATATAAAGGAATTCTGTAACCTTGAGGGGATTATCCTCCATGATGCAATACTTGGTGTAGGTAAGATGGAGGAGCTGCTCACAATGGAGAGTTCATATTTCAGGATTGAGACCATAGGAGTTGTAGGTAGTGTAAAGAAACGAATTACCGCAGTAGTATATGCAGATAAATCCAGATCAGAACTTTTGTATTACAGAGAGGATTGATTATGCCAAAGAGATACATTTCGGTGAGATTCGGGAATGAATCTTATTACGCCCTGATAGGGGAGGAGGTAAAGGGTGGTATAAGGATTTTAGAGAAGAGGTCTATAAAGGTAAATCAGGAGAATCTCTCTGAGAATGGATTTGATAGAGATGCCTTAAAGACACTGTTTCTCAATGCAGATATTTCAGAGCACATCATAGTCATCCCTTATTATGATGTATATACAGGGATTGTAGAATTTCCACTTACAGACCGCAAGAAGATTGAGAACGCACTCTCTTATGAACTTGAAAATGAGACGATGGAGAGCCCTGAGGATCTTATTTCAGACTACAGAATTATTAACAATGCAGATGGGAAGACGCAGGTAGCATATTTTGCATCCAGAAAAGAGAACATAAGGAGATTACTTGCTGAGCTCTCAATGATAGGAGTTGACCCAGCCAATCTGGTGGCTTATCAGAATCTCTATTCAGGATTTTACAGATATATATTTGATAAGAATTCAGATAGGGCAGTAAAGTCAATTCTGGACTTTTCGGATAATATATTGAGTCTATCCTTTCTTGATTCAGATGGATTTGTCTTCGGGAGGGCATTAAAAGTTGTAGATATAAATGAAGACCTATCTGTTGTAAAGAACTTCATCACCACTACCATTCAATATTACAGGATGCGTGCACATAGAGAAGTTGTAAGTACATATATTGTTGCAAAGGAGGAAGAATTTGAATTCTTCTATAACCTTTTGAGCTCAGAGATAGGACTCAGCACGGTCTCAAAACTGATTGTCAAAGATTCAGATTCAAACGATATTGAGGCCGAATTTGTGATGCCTTATTCCTCAGTTGTGGCGAGGTCCGAACTCACCAGGAGACAACTCATCAACTTCAGAAAAGACGAGTTTGTCTATAGAGGAGAGTTTGAGTTCTTAAAGAGACAACTAATAAAATATGGTATTGCCGTGGTGATTATCGTCCTGCTTGCAATTTCACTTACAATCTACAAATTAAGGGCGCTCTCAAAGTATGATGAGTTATTAAATAACTCACTATCTGAGGTCACCAAACAGATATTGGGGAAGCCTTATGACAACTTTACAACCGCACTCGCCGTCATTAAGAGCAAGACCGAACCGAAGAATCTCTCAATACCTAAGACATCGGCATTTGACTATTTTATGTATTTCTCAGATGCCTTTCCGACGGAGGTTGATGTAAATATCCGAACACTTGAGATAGGTGATAAGAAGATTCGTATGGAGGGAGAGACTGATTCATTTGAATCAGTGGATAGGGTAGTAAATGCATTAAAGAAGAATAGTTGCTTTAAGGATATAACAAAAGGGAAGGTCAAGAAATCACCGGATGGGAAGAGGATTGACTTTGACCTTGCAATAACTCCCTCCTGTTGAGGTGTAATATGAATAAGAGAGTGGCACAATTGAGAGATTCACTCAGCATATGGTATAACTCCCTATCAGGCAAGGAGAAGACATTTGTTGTAATATTCTCATCATCACTCTTTGCTGTGATGGTGGCATTTATAATAATTTTCATATCTTCTACAATAAATAGTCGATATACGGAGATAGAGGAGAAGGAGAAGAAGTTGAGGGAGATTATAGAAAATAAAGATAAATACAGAGAGGCAGAGCAGGCACAGAAGGTATTTGAACAGAGGCTGAAGGGAAATAATGTGAATCTATTCTCTTTTGTTGAGGAGATATCCAGAAGACTTCAGATAGATATATCCGATATGAATGAGAGGGAGAGTCCGGTCCAGAAGGGAGATAAGATAAAAGAGCAGACGCTGGAATTGAATATCTCAAAGATCCCGATGGACAGGCTTGTGGATTTTATGAAGGAGATTGAGAAGGGGCAGTATCTGGTAAAGATAAAGAAGCTCAAGATAAATACGAGATATGAGAAGGAGAATAGGACTCTCAATGTAAATATGATTGTAGCCACATATAAGTCAGTAACCAGGGAATGATATATTATGAAGATAAAGAATATTCTTATTTATGCAGGTTATGTTCTGGCATTCTTTATAAGCCTTTATATTTTTGTCTATCTTACACTTCCAGATGAGAGGATAGCGAAGTTCTTTGTTGATAGATATACTGCCATTTATGGTGTGAATATAACCTACAGGAGTGCAGGGATTACTCCTTCTATGAATATCCTCTTAAAGGAGGTAGAACTTATGATAACGGATATCCCGCAGAAGATAAAGCTTGATAGAGTAGAGGCTGGAATCTCCTTATCTGGTTATCTCTTTGGTACAAAGCCACTTATTTTAAAGGCAGAAATCTCGGGCGGAAGTATCAGGATAAATGCGGGTGCGAAGAAGGAGAAGATATATTTATCGCTCAATGTCTCAGATTTAGATATTATGAAAGTGGATTTTATAAAAGATAAGACGGGACTTAATATAAAGGGTCAACTGAATCTCCAGCTGGATATTAAATATGATCAGAAAGAATCAAAGAATAACAGTGGGAGTATATCAATTGAGATAAAGGGTTCAGAGATAAAAGGTGGAAAGGTTATGGGTTTTGAGATCCCATCTGTAAATACAGGAGATATTAAAGGAGAGATAGATATAAAAGAGGGGAAATTTAAGGTATCAAACTTTAAATCAAAGGGGAAAGATGTGGAGTTGAGGCTCTCGGGTGAAGGTGGATTCCTATCGCCGCCATCCAGAGGGAATCTCAATCTCTCACTAAGGGTCAGGCCATCACAGGGATTTATTGATAGAGAGGAGAAGCTCAAGACGGTCCTCTTCGGGATCGGTAGTTCACTTGATAAGGAAGGCTTTTACAACTTCTCAATTAAAGGTACCCTCTCAAATCCAGCATTTAATATAGAGAAGAAATGACACAGACCATAATTGATAAATAATCACATCTGTCCAAAATAATTTTTTCATTGAAGCCATAAGATATTTAATCTTTAAGAGGGGCTTTATATGAATATGGATTGCAGCAGTTTTTGACAAATCCTACAGATAGACCCTTTAAGACCCCACCAATTGTGCCTGATGTAGGGAAACCAACATTGAAGGTTACAAAAGTTGGACAGCATTTAGAAGAAATTATATTGAAGAAAAGTGGGCAACCCGATCTTTAAAATGTGAATTTATCCATACAAACCCCTTATTTTACAAATAGTTAAATTCTCAAAGGAGATTGTTTTGGACAGCAGTGATATTTAACGACTATTTTTCCCAACTTTATAACAAAAGTTATCAACTGCAAATAGAGAGAAACCTTTTGAGTAAATATAGTATTCTGGATGTGCTAATAAACATAAGTGGGAAGTTTTTAATCCACTTAATAGCGCCTGAAATAGCCAGACAAACGAGGAGATTAATAGAAAAAACAGACCATCATATTACTTAAAAATTGGGAAGTTAGGGCTTAAATTTTTCCTCTATTGCTCTGGTCTATAAAGTGTTATACAGGGCTCTCTAGAGGGATTCAGATATAATTTTATAAGCTTTTAATATGGCATAAGGTAGATTACAACAACCACAGACTTATAAAAGTCTATTATGATAATGATATTGGCAATGATGAAATCGCGGACGATTATATAGAATCTATCTATAAATCACTGAGAGATGCAAGGTATATGAACAGGTGCTTATAGAAGATGGATATGTGCAAAAGATTTAGATGATTTTTTGTAGATACTGCCAATGAAATTAACAAACTTTTGGATTTCTTAATCGTAACTTCTTTAAGGCTTACATTAAAATTTGTGCATATGTGTCAAAATGGATATATTAAAATGTCTGGATAAAAGTGAGTAAATGTCTGTTTTTTTACTTTACTTTATTGTTTTGTTTTTTTATTTATCAGAGAGTTGTAAGGGAGTTTTTATGTTTATCTCATCTTTTGGAATGACAGATGTAGGGCGGAAGCGTCCTCACAATGAAGATAATTTTTTTGTGGATAATGATAATAAGATTTATATAGTTTGTGATGGTATGGGCGGGGCAAATGCCGGGGAGGTCGCATCCAGAATGGCGGTTGATATAATAAGTGCAAGGATGAGGGAACGGATTGATGAGATAAGGGAGTTGAGCTCAGAGAATACATTTGATTCAAAACAGAAGATAAAGACAATTATAAGTGATGCTGTATCCGAGGCGAGTCTTAAGATATTTGAGATTGCATCAAGAGAGGAGAGTAAGAAGGGGATGGGGACGACCCTGGTGATGCTGATAATCTGTGGAGAGAACGCATTTGTTTCAAATGTAGGAGATAGCAGGGCATATCTGATAAGGGATAATCAGGTCTATCAGATAACCGAAGACCATACTCTTGTTCAGGAGCAGCTCAAGAGGGGACTTATTACACCCGAGGAGGCAAAGAATGTAACTTATGGGAATGTAATTACGCGGGCGGTGGGTGTTATGGAATCAGTTATGGTGGATACTACCCACATAGAACTGATGGCAGGTGATATATTCCTCCTCTGCACAGATGGCCTGCACGGATATACAGAGGATAAGGATGTGCTATCATTTATAACCTGCTCTACCCTTGAAGAGATGGCGAACTGTGCAATAGAATTTGCAAACAGAAGTGGGGGTAAAGATAATATCACAGCGATATTTGTAAGGGTCTCCACAGAGCTCAAGACCGAGGTCCCGGCATCAGATAAGATTAATCTCCTCAAGTCAGTAAGACTGTTCAAATACTGCTCATATCAGGAGATTATGAAGGTCCTATCAGTTGCAACGATAGAGACATTTGAAAAGGATGAGATTATACTTATGGAGAATGAGCCCGGGGAGGAATTTTATATCATCCTATCTGGAGAGGTGCTGGTTAAAAGCAACAGTAAGCCAATCGCTACATTGGGAGTAGGGAAGCACTTTGGAGAGATGTCTCTTATTGACCTTGCACCGAGGTCAGCCTCTGTAGTCACCACTCAGCCCTCCAAATTAATCAAGATCAAGAGAAAGGACTTTGTAGCCCTCATTAAGGAGGATACACATCTGGGTATCAAGTTGTTGTGGTCATTCTTGCAGGACCTTTCGGATAGGTTGAGGATTACAAATATTGAATTGATAAAACACCTGAGTCAGTGAGGAGAATGGATTGATTTTACTCTATCAATTGTGTGAAATATAATTGTTATATTTTGCGAGACAGAAGATCGATTTTTATATTTATTTGCAACTTTTTGAGCAGTGATTAATCTAAATAGATTGGAGGAGATATGGCATTTAAGGTCACATGGAAAAAAGATATGTTATTTGAAGGGGAGAGTCCAGAAGGGCATAAGGTAATGATGGATACCTCAAAGGAGCATGGAGGGAGTGATTCAGCCGCTGCTCCGATGCAACTTGTTCTACTTGCACTTGGCGGTTGCACAGGTATGGATGTAATAGCAATCTTAAGAAAGATGAAGAATATCCCCGAGGAATTTTATATGGAGATTGAATCTGAGAGGGCACCTGAGCACCCGAAGGTTTATAAGAAGACCAATATAAAATATGTCTTTGTTGGGGATTTGAAAGAGGAGAATGTAAAGAAGGCTATTGAATTATCTCAGACCAAATACTGCTCGGTCTCTGCTATTTTGAGAGGAGTTGGTGAAGTAAATTATAGTTACGAAATAAAGAGGAGGTAGGCAGATGGAGTTTCATCTTTCGGGGACGAAGAATAAAAGTGTATCTAATGATATTAAAAATCTTATTATCTTAGGTGGTGGTCCTGCAGGTCTTACAGCAGCCATTTATGCAGCAAGGGCTATGCTAAGCCCTCTATTGATTGAATCCGGTGTGATGGGGGGGCAGGCAGCGATTACTGATATTCTTGAAAATTATCCCGGTTTTCCAGAGGGTATAAACGGTGCGAGGCTCACCTCATTATTTGAGGCTCAGGCAAAGAAGTTTGGCACCGAAATTATTATGGATGATATTGGTAAGATAGAGGTAGTAGATGATATTATCTTGCTTAAAGGGTATAATACAGAATATCGAACAAAGGCTCTAATTATAGCAACTGGTGCCTCTTATAAGAGACTCGGTGTAAAGGGGGAAGAGGAGTTTATTGGCAGAGGTATATCATTCTGTGCAACCTGTGATGGCGCATTTTTCAAAGATGCAAAGATAGCGGTTGTAGGTGGTGGTGATTCAGCAGTAAAGGAGGCGATATTTTTAACCCGATTTGCAAGCGAGGTCTATATAATTCATAGGAGAGATGAACTCAGGGCTGAAAAGATTATTCAGCAACAGGCATTTTCAAATCCCAAGATAAAGTTCAAATGGAGTACTGTTGTGGAGGAGTTTTTAGGGGATGAATCTGGGATAAAAAAACTGAGATTGAAAGAGCTCAAGAGCGGGAATATCTATGAAGAGGAGTTTGAAGGTGCATTCATCTTTATTGGTCATAGACCCAATACAGAGTTATTCAAGGGCATTGTTGATATGGATGAGAATGGCTTTATTATTACAGATGAGAATATGAAGACATCACAAAAGGGTATATTCGCGGCCGGAGATGTGAGGAAGAAGGGTTTGAGACAGGTAATTACTGCTGCCGCAGATGGTGCCATCGCTGCCTTTATGGCTGAGGACTATCTGAGCCATTCTAAATAAGAGATGGAGATATTGTGGTAAAATTTTTATAACCAGACATCCGCCGTACGGAATAATCTGTAAAAGATATCTGTCCAGAATAAGTCTTTAGTAAAAGGCTTTTGCAGATGTAAAATTATTCATATCTATATGGAGTTGAATCACAAAAGCCAGAATCTTCAATACAGTCTTGATATTCATAAAAATACTCCTTTCTGTCCCTGAGCCTGCCCTCAGGAACCTGATTTGATTCTGGCTGGCAGGAGCCTGTTTCTTTACTTACCCTGTAACTTAAATGCCATGGCTGATGCAATCAATGGTCCAGATACAGCCCCAGATAGTAAAGAAGTAACTACAGAATAGGCAGCAAAACTCCCTGGTACTCAAGACTGCAATGTCGTTTCTCCCTATCATATAAGTTTATCAGTTGTTTCATAATGCTGTGCGCAATTATGGGGCACCACCAAATTTTTGAATATAAAAATTTTATGGGAAGGCTTTTTCATAAATGGGATAAGAGAGGGAAATAATCTGGCAGGGACTATTCTGTTTCAATATCAATTCTTTCATAGTATTTCCCATCATTGCTGTTCTCTCTCTTCTCTTTTTGTGTTATGCTCTCTTCCTCTGGAATTGAATCTTCAATATAGAGTGGTAATTGGATTTCCCTACGCCTTTCTCTTCTTTTTTCCTTCTTCAATTTTTCAATAATGAAGGCGTCTAACATAAATCTCACCACCTTTCAAATTACCAGTATGCATCCCTTGTGCCAGAAAATAATGCATAAATATCAATATGTTAGGCTTGAGCCCCCTTAAACTTTGTGACAATATTGTCATATTTACGAATTCTTGCATAGCCTGATAAATATATGTTTGAGCAAGGCAATTGACAACTTTGTCAGAAATTTAAAATAAGTATAAAATAAATTCCTTATTTTTATAAATATTGTATTCTGACTGTGGTGTATGTGGGATTTTTCTTTAACATCTTATACTATGGAGAGAATGTGATTATGAAAAAGGGAGTAGTATTATTTCTTTTATTGAGCTTTCTCCCCTCAATTCTTCCTGCCCAATCGTTAGAGGATATACAATTAAAGAAGAAGGAGGAGAGGCCTCCAATGCTTGATCTGGGCTTTTTGGGGACTTTTGAAGGTTCTATGGGAATTAATGCAGATAGACCTGAATATTACAATGTTGTTTATGTGGCTCCTCAACTTAAGATAGGACAGTTTATACGGGCACAGCTGAATATGACTATGAACAGGGCTATCCTTGGTAGGCAGGAAAATGCCTTCTCCTGGACACCTGAGGATTTCTCTCTTGAGTTTGCCCATCTCAAAATCTATAAGGAGCCTTTTACCGGAATCAGCCTCTCGGCTCGAGCAAGATATTATATTCCTACCTCCAAGCAGTCACAGGATGCCAACTCTTATGGGCAGATGAGAGGATATATTAAATTCTCTTATACTATCTGGAGATTATATTTTGCAGCAGAATTTAACGCGCAAAAATACTTCAACGAGTACTATACATGGAATACAAAGGAGGAGGTTGGGACGGAGAAGTGGTATCATCAGGCTGGTAAAGATGAATATGTAGAGAATAATACCTCCTACGGATTTGGCGAGACATATACTGGTTCTATCAATATTGCTGATGGGCTTGATTTCTCTCTTATATGGGGGATGTATCAGAGCCAGAAGTATTCACCTGATAGTGGTCATCCGGAGTCATCTGGTAGCAGTTATTTGCAGCTTCCAAGAAGTACTGTCTGGGGTCACACCTATAGATTTGCCGCTGATCTTACCTATGGAATTGGGAGTATTCCTGCAATAAGGGACTCAGAGACACTTAAAGGAACTCCAGTACCAAATCTGTATATCTCATTAGGATATTCTATTTTTGCACCACAATTAAAGAATGGCGGAAGGGAATCAAATTTGAATCCGTTTGATCCGAAATATGCCCAATTATATGCAGATTTAAGTCTTGTATTTTAATTTTTTTAGTAAAGGAGAGAATTATGAGCAAGAGAACATTTTTAGCAATTATCATTATGGCACTTTTGCTTTCTTTCTGTGCTACAGAGCCAGAGCCTCTGGATAGGACGCAACCAGAGGCAGTCAACAAAGCCATTTTTAGTGGTGAATGGATTTATAAAGCAACTGTAACTGATACAGATTGGGATAATAAATTTACATTTATAGGAGAAGAGACGAGCTCTTATATGGGAGATGCCTTCAAGCTTAGATGGGAAATTACAATGGACTATCTAAATGCATATAAAGTTGCACAGAGGTATATGACCCTTGATGGCAGATTGGTTGAGAATGATGCTGGAGATAAGAGTCTGGTGCTATCTTTTAGAATCAAAAAGCATTACGATATAAGATACCGATATAATAGTACGACAAGGGAAGACCTGAATGTTATTGAAGAGAATTATGATAGACCCTGGAATGAGAGAGAATATATGGAGGTTGATTGGTCGCAGAATCTGGCTACCAATGTGAGCAATCCGTTGCAGATGGACCTTGCCTCCGGAGAGCTTGTGAGAGAGCCGGTCTCAGTTTATGAAAATGTAGAATTCTTTGCGAGAGGTGCTACAAAGGATGAAGATTACAAGATTGATACGAGGAAATGGAATCCCAAGAAAGACCCTGAAGTCTATTTAATAAATATTGACCTCAAAGAGTCAATCAGGTCTCGTCTTGAGAGCTGGATACAACTTTATTATGGTGAATATATGCCTCCGGTGACAGTTAAGACCCGTCACTCACTTATGAAGGCCCTTCCTATAGATCAGCAGACCTATAAACCAATGCAGTATGATGATTATTTCTTTAGAAGGTTTGGCTTCTTCAGAACCGAGTATGATACCTATGACCCCGAGAGGGGACCAATGGAGAATCAGAAACAATACCTTATTAACAGATGGGATTTTTCAAATGGTAAGAAGTTGATATGGTATGCCTCCCCAAGTTTTCAGGAGCAGATCAATGAAGGCGATTCAGACCTGAAGGGCTATGCACTCAGGGTTATTGAAGAATGGAATAAGGTACTGAAGGAGGCTCTCGGCAGAACAGATGATGTCCTTGAATTTAGAGAAAATGAACCTTTGTGTAACGCTGGTGTTAAGGTGATCACAAATTCTGATGGGGTGAAAGTCTGTGAGGATGGGAAACAGGTAACAAATCTGGATGGCAGTAAGAGATGGAAGTATGAAGTGGGTGATCTAAGATATTCATTCTTAAACTTCATTAAAAAACCTCAAAATGCATCTCCGCTTGGCTATGGTCCGTTAACGCCTGATGCAGATACTGGTGAGATAGTAAGTGCCACAGTAAATGTATATGGTAATTGGGTGGATTATGTGGTGAGAAGGGCTATGGATCAGTATGATGTTGCAGCAGGTTTATGTACGCTTGACAATGTAAAGGACGGCTTCTTTTATAATCCAGAGACAGGGAGGTGTGATAGTCAGGTATTTATAGGCAAGTACAAAGGGGGAGTTGTTCAACCAAAGGCGGCCCCACCATCAGAAGGTGATAAGAAGAATAAAAACAGGTTGAGAACACTCACACCAGCTCTTAAGACGGCATATTATCCCAAACTTGATATTCACAAACCAGACCCACAAATCCCCCAGGAACAGATGAAGAAAGACCTTGAAAATCTCAAAGTGCTTTATAAAGACCAGCTCAAACATCCTGTTGCGCTGGATCTTAACGGATTTAAGAGCATTAAAGGTACAAAATTTGAATCAATGCTTGTCCCACATTCTACATTCAATTCATTGCTGCCCTATGCAAAATCAGCAGATGATGCTGAGGTGGTAGCACTCCTTTCTCCAGCCAGAAGACTCTCTCCAGAATTTCTATATGCAATGAAGAAGGGTCAGGAGAAGAGGATGCATTATTGTGACGAACCGATTATGTTTGAACCAGCGATTAATGCATTTGTAGAGGAGATGAAAGATAAACCCAGAGATGAAGTATATAAAATTTTGAGGAACTGGATATGGTATACAACAGCGCTTCATGAGATGGGACATACACTTGGATTAAGACACAATTTTAGAGGGTCTGTAGACCAGAGAAATTTCTCTCAAGAGTATTTTGCAGCCTACGATGAATACTGGAAACAGATTGATGCAATAAGAGGCAAATACTGGAATAGAATCAAAAATGGAGATGCAGAGGCATACGAGGCATATGTTCAGGAGGTTGATGATATAAAATCCATACACAATAGATATGCCTCAACATCTATAATGGACTATCTCGGCGATTGGACAAAGTGGCAATATCCTGTTGGGAGCTATGACAGGGCGGCAATTCTATTTGGATATGGAAAGAAGGTTGAGGTTTCTGATGGAAAAGGAGGATGGGTACTTGCGGATTATATGGACGGCGATTTCAGACAGAAAGATTTCTATGATGAAAATGAACTCGCAGAATCTGGAAGGAAGGTTAGATATTATATGTTCTGCTCGGATGAAAAGGTATTTGATGACGCCTTCTGTACCAGATTTGATGTTGGGACAACTGCTACTGAGATCGTAAGGAACTTTATTAGAGATGCACAGCCTGCATATTTCTTCAAGAACTTCAAGAGACATTCAGCGATGTTTGATGAGAGGAGAGACAGTTACTATATCAACAAATGGCTCTGGACTTACTATACTTATGGCAAGGCGTTAGGCGAAATGACTCTCGGTTCAATAAGGTATGAAGAGATGTGGGGCTCCATATTTGATGGAATTGATGCAATTAACAGAGGTCCAGAGACAAGGGATATGGTTCCGGGGTATCATAGAAATGGTGGTGAAGACCTATTAAGGGCTTCAATGATATTCTATTATTACCTGATTTATGATGTCTTAATGAGGCCTGATTACGGTTATTATCAGTTGAGCTATGATACATCACATCAAAAGTACTGGGAATCCACCGAACCACAATATCTTGATGACTCAAAACCCAGTACTTATGTGCCTGCTGGGATTGGTTGGGGGTGGATGGATAAATACGACCAGCAAAGAGATATCAATCAGTATTATCCTCATCTTGAGAGGATTGGTGTGGAGCTTGACAAGATAATTGCACTTGAGATACTGTCAATCCCTGCGGCACTAAATGAACCGTTATATTTTGAAAAGGCAAATGGTGTCAATTTCTGGAACTCTCTCTGGACAAATAACGGCAGTCAACTCTGGGAGGTAATTAAAGGACTTATCACAGATAACTTCTCACATTATCAAAATCCATGGTGTATTAAATGTGATGCCGCATGCAGGGCGGACCCGATAAATCATCCTCCAGAGATTAAGACATATCCTGTTGACCTGCTTGAAGGTATGAGAAAAGGCAGACTGATTGGTGGCTGGGTAGAGCCGACAAGGCCAAATAGATGTGGCTCCGACGACGAGTCTCCGATGCAGCCCGGAATGGATGCACTCTTTGCAATCTATCCGATTTTCTACGCTATTGCCGGTGCATCACATCCCTGGTATCATAATTCACTATCAGATTATCTTGATTCGCAGGTCGTTGGTGGTGCTCATAGGTTTGATCCACCTCCGGGTGCAAAGACGGTTACAATGGTTAATAGCTCCGGGACAAAGACATATCTTGCAGCCCAGACGGATGACAATCTGAGTATCTCATATCAACTCGTTTCAAATGGGAGATGGATAAATAATCATCTTGCCTATTACACCGCCTGTAATAATGGTGAAGTACCATCTCAGGAGTTAAGAACTGAGATGAATAAAAATTGCAATGATTGGGAGAGCTGTTGTTCTGATGTCCTTGATTGTTATAATCCTTGGTTAAATCCAAAACCAGAATATTGTGATGCAGAAGGATGGGACATTTTATTTATGTATGATGGATTTAAGTATAGAAATCTGGATAGAATTGAGGCAATGCTTATAATGATGCAGGATATGATTGATATCGCCGGGCATTACCAATGGAGGGTCCCTGGGTACCTTGAAGAACCCTGATGGGATATAATATTATAGATATTTTGAAAAAGGCGGTTTTATACCGCCTTTTTTGTTGACAACTGCAATGATGTGATGTATTAGAAGTAGTGTCTTTTACTCCCCGCTTAAAATTCAATATTGCGGGTAAATGAATACCAAAATTCCGTCCTTGGTCAACTAATTTGTCAGGAGGTAAAATGAACTTATCAGAGTTAAAAGAACTGAAGATTCAGGACCTTGTAAAACTTGCAAAGGACCTCAATGTAGAGGGTGTGAGAGGTATGAGGAAACAGGACCTCATCTTCGCTATCCTTCAGGCTGAGGCTGAAAAGAACGGTCTGATATATGGAGAGGGAGTGCTTGAGGTCCTTCCAGATGGTTTTGGATTTTTAAGGGCTTCCGATTATTCCTATTTACAGGGACCGGATGATATTTACATCTCGCCTTCACAAATTAAAAAATTTAATCTCAGAACTGGAGATACTGTGCTTGGGCAGATTAGACCCCCTAAAGAAAATGAACATTATTTTGCAATGATAAAGATTGATGCGATCAATTATGAAGACCCCGAAATTGCAAAAGACAAGATTCTATTTGACAATCTGACACCACTTTATCCTAATCAGAAGTTTAATCTGGAATATGACCCTGAGAATTACACTACTCGAATTATTGACCTGTTTGCTCCTATCGGGAAGGGACAGAGATGCCTTATTGTCTCTCCACCGAGGGCTGGTAAGACTGTACTTCTTCAGAATGTGGCAAATGCACTTACTGCTAATCATAAGGATGTATATCTAATAGTCCTTTTGATAGACGAGAGGCCGGAGGAGGTTACTGATATGGAGCGGTCAGTACAGGGAGAGGTAATCTCTTCAACATTTGATGAACCTCCTCAGAGACATGTTCAGGTCGCTGAAATGGTTATTGAGAGGGCAAAGAGACTTGTTGAACATAAAAAAGATGTGGTGATACTGCTTGATTCTATTACAAGGCTTGCGAGGGCGTATAATACTGTTGTTCCACCTTCTGGAAAGATTCTTTCTGGTGGTGTGGATTCAAATGCCTTGCATAAGCCCAAGAGATTCTTTGGTGCAGCTCGTAATGTAGAGGAGGGAGGTTCACTCACAATCATTGGAACGGCATTGATAGATACCGGTTCAAGAATGGATGAGGTAATATTTGAGGAGTTCAAAGGTACGGGTAATTGTGAAATTGTACTTGATAGAAAATTGATGGAGAAGAGGATTTTTCCAACGCTTGATATTCCCAAGAGCGGAACAAGAAAAGAGGAATTGCTCCTACCAGATTGGGCACTTAAGAGGATCTGGATATTGAGGCAGCTCCTTGCACCACTAAATCAGGTAGATGCAATGGAATTTATTCTTGAAAAAATAAAACGCACTAAAACAAACAAAGAATTTTTAGAATCAATGAATCAATAACAATGTCCTTATGATTAAGAGAATTTTTTGCTTGATTTTAGTACTATTGAACCCTTTACTTTATGTAGAGTGTTCAGATAGTAACTCTGACAATAATCTATCAGATGCGGGTGCGGATGTATTAATAAGTGGCTGCAATACAATATCCGATTGTTCAGATAAAGAGACTAAAGACTCTGTCTGTGTTAAGAAAGGTTGTGTATCAATAGGAGAGGCCTCAAAGTTTCTCCATATAGTATTTTATCCAAAATACATCAGTTCTGTGGTAAATGATATCAGTTATTTTACATATTATTTCTTTTATCCACTTGATGTGGAAGGGAATAATTTATCCTGTGAAAAACTCCTGAGTGATTTCAACTTTAGTCAAAAGAGAGACCTCAACATTATTCAATCATATGAAAAACAGGCGACCATCTCAGCTACTGGCTCAGAGATGTATACACTCCCGTTGCCCACGATAAAAGACTCTCTATTGTTCTTCATCTTTTATCAGGAAAATGGGAGTGTAGTTGCTATTGGTTGTAGCGAGAAGATTGATACTACATCAAATGATTCAGTGGGTATCTTCCCCTGCAAACCAGAGCAGATAAATGCCTGTCTGGGAGAGTTCTAATCTGAGTTACCATTTGTTCTTTCAAACTCCCTTTTTAGATTTTTATAGTTGTCCGCGGTATAGCAGAGTGTATCTGTTATCTTATAGGTCTTATCTTCAATCTCTATCCTGGTCTGTCTGATTCTACAGGCGGCATTTATAGAATGACCAATTTCACCAGAAAGTTCAACTATCTTATCAAAGTTGTCAGTATTTTCAGAGGATCTTTCAGCGGCTATCTGTGCAGAGGTAATTGTGGCATCAGTGGATTTGTCTAAGAGCTCAAAGGTCTGTTCTTCTTTAATTTTCTCTCGGAGTTGTTTTTTTGTCTTAGGATTATCTTCTGACAACTCTTTTGCATCTTTAGCAACAGCAGTTGTATCCTGCTTTATCCTCTTTGCCTCATCAAATCCAAATTTTTCATTTTTAGCAATATTTTTGGAATCTGACACAAGATTGGCAGAGCTATTTGTTAGAGAAGCACCGATTAATATGCCTTCTTCTCCTTTTTTCTGATAACCAATCAATGCACCGGTGGATGTCAATCCACTCTTAAGTGCGGTTTCTTCTATACTGTTGCCGATAGAACCTGCAGCCAGAGAGTTAGCAATATTTGCCCCTCTTTGCCCATTTTTAACCGCACCAATTGAAGTAGCAGACCCAACAGCACACATTTTTGCTCCTGCTAAAATGAATGAATCCCCTGAGCCAGTTTTGATAAAGTTATTAATGTCTCCTGATGCAACCCCAGCAGTTTTTGAGACCAAATTTAAGGTTGTCGCTCCTTCGTCATATCCCATCTGTTTTAAATTTTGAGATGCCCCTTCTATTACACCTATTCCCGCAGATGCATAATCTCCTGTTGCCACATCTAAACCGGCACATGCATAATCTCCTATGTATTTATATTTTTCTGGTAAAAGATTATCGGTTGCATAGTTTAATAACTTTCCTAACATATTAGTCCTCCTTTTCTTTTAATCTATCAATTTCACTACTATTCCCTGTCCAATATGCATAAGCGTATTGATCTGTTTCTGTCATAAGCTTGAGATTTGTCTCGTTTTCCACTTTTTTGGTATTTCTTTCAATAGAGGCAGCTAATCTTATACAGTTGCTGGCATCAAAATTAAATGCATCTATATCTCCGCTCTTTAACTTCTGAACCTGTTCTCTATAGTTATCAAGCCCTTTACCTTTATTTGGAGTCTCTTTATCTCCTCCCCTTTCTTCAATTTCTACAAAGTTTTCAAGAACAGTTAGAAGACGTTGCTTTTCAGATTCACTCATATATGGATTATTTAAAGAATCGTTGATATTTTTTATGGATGCCTGAAGGCTTTTGAGATTTCTTCTCAATTCTTCTTCGTTCTTTGCTTTATTGTTAACATTTCCCAGCCCTGCTACATTGACACCCATCCAGTCCAGAGATTTGTCCAATACAGTGCCAATAGGAACAATTGTACCAAGTGCATGACCACATAGATTAAATAGACCTTTTCTCCTTTTTCTCTTTTTTTGAGCGGACTGATATTTATTTTTATAATTTTCAATAATTTTTTCTATGTCCTGATCTGTCAACTCTGGTAAATACTCCTTTCTCTCTGTTTGATTTCTCTGGTGATTCTGTACTTTTGGTGATTGATATTGAATATCTGAATATACATTATAGATATTATCAGTACTATAATTGATGTTATTACTAATTTCCATATTACCCTCCATATATTATTTCATATTGTGAATTATAGTCTTTAAGGCATCATCTTTAGATTTATTATAATTGGAAATTAATTCAATATTTCTCTCTTCCATATGCATCTGGTCAATAAGTTTTTGCATAAGCGCCGGATTTTCATTTAATGCCTTAAGTAATTTTTCATCTCCATTTCTAAATGCAATAAGGAGTTCTGTTCCGCTCTTCTTTGAATAATCCTCAGTTGATTGATTGGTAGTAGAATTATTGGCGTTTGTTGTGGAGTTGGTCTGATTATCTGATGATGTTTTATTGGTTGGTGAAGCGGTTGTGTTAGTTGATTCATTGGAATAGTCTCTTGCCTTTGCCGGAGCAGCTTTCCATTTCCTCTTATGATCCTTTGCCTTTGCCGGAGCGGGTTTAAAATGCATCTTGCCGTTGTTCTCAACCAGGTCATCTGAGTTTGACTGGTTTACATTACCGTTAGGAGATGGCGTCTGATATACACCATTCTCATAAGTCATCTCTGAATCGGTCGTGTAATTGTTTGTGTTGGTCCCTGTTACTGTTGTACTCATAACTTTCCTCCTTTAAATTGTTGAAAAAAAATGTTAATAAAAAAACCATCATACTTTATTTTAGCTCTCAATTTGTGTGCCAGATTATAAAGGAGAGAGATGAAGAGATTGGCAATAGATTATGGAAAGAGGAGGGCGGGTTTGGCGATTACAGATGATACTGGTAATGTAATAATGCCATATAAAATTATTTACTATAAAGATAGCGAAAGTTTTATTAAACAGATAAAAGAGATCTTAAGCCAACTACAACCTGCAGAGATTGTTATGGGTCTTCCACTAAATATGAATGGTTCAGAGTCTGAGATGTCAAAAGAGGTTAAGAGAATATCTAAAAGGATAAAGAAAGATTCAAATATTGAAATAAAATTATATGACGAGAGACTGACGACCTTTGAGGCACAACAAATGCTGACAGAACAGGGGATCTCGGCTAAAAAACAGAAAGAGATAATTGATATGTATGCCGCATATTGTATATTGAAAGGATATATTAACGAAGAATTGGAGAAGAGGAATGATTAAAAAAATATTGTTGGCTTTATTGTTTATTGTTTTGTTGTTTGTGGTCGGCTCTGTGTATCTATATAAAAGCACCAGAGAGTTTTTACAGACGCCTTATAAGAGTGAAAAAAGAGAGGTCTCTCTTAGAATTAAGAAGGGTATGAGTGATAGTGAAGTGGCAAGGCTGATTTATGAAAAGGGACTTGTCTCCAATGAAAAGAGGTTTTATTATTTTTTGAGGTTTTTGCATAAGAAGAAAGGGCTTGAGGTGAAGTCTGGTGAATATCTTTTGAGTCCCGATATGACTCCCTGGGAGATTGCAGAGAAGATGATTAAGAGAGATGTAATCAGGTACAGGGTAACTATCCCTGAGGGACTTCGTTATGAGGAGGTGGCACAGATACTTGAGAGAGAGGGGGTTGCGATTGCAGATGAATTTATTAATCTTTGTAAGGATAGGGTATATCTCTCTTCCCTCGGCATTGAAGGTGAGAGTTGCGAGGGGTATTTGCTTCCAGATACATATATGATTGAGAAGGGACTTGATGTAAAAGAGGTCTTCAAGATTATAAATGATGAATTTAAAAAGAGGGTGGGGGCTGGTTATATAGAGAAGGCAAAGGAGATGGGTTTCAGTCTCTATCAGGTGTTGATTATTGCATCTATGATTGAGAAGGAGGCAAGGCTTGATTCAGAGAGGCCAATTATTGCGTCTGTTATCTTAAACAGATTGAAACGAGATATGGGCCTTTATATTGATGCAACTGTAATATATGGTCTGATAAGAGAGAGAGGTGGATTTAATGGGAATCTTACAAGAAAAGACCTTGATACACCGACTCGTTATAATACATATCGGGTCAAAGGACTCCCTCCAACTCCGATATGCAATCCGGGGATTAAGAGTATCAATGCGGTATTGATGCCAGCCAGAACAAATTACCTGTATTATGTCTCAAAAAATGATGGCACGCATCATTTCTGTGAGGATATTGAATGTCACAATAAGGCTGTTAAGAGGTATCAGATTGATTATTTTAAGAAGAATAATAAGAGATGAGAGTTTTTTGTTTTTATCTTTGGTCTTTCTTATAATAGATATTAATTGCAAGAAAGAATTATCTCCTGAAGAGCAGATAAGGAAAAATATTGAGGAGATGGTTGAATATGCCAATAAAAGACATGTCGGCAAGATTATGGATTTTATTTCCAATGACTATAAAGACAGCTATGGAAATAAGAGAGATTCAATAAAGGCAATTCTTATTCAGAACCTGATGTTCAGGAAGAATGTTAAGGTCTATCTAAAAAATATAGATGTAAAGGTTGAAAATCAAATTGGATTTGCTACAATTGGGATAATTGTAAAAGAGGGGGAAGGGATAATGCCAGATAATGCTGATATAATGAAAATAGAATTGAAATTTGCGAATATGGAGAATAATTGGTTGATTATTTCTGCGATATGGAAAGGTCACCAGAGCCCTTTCTAATGGTAGATAGATAGATAGATACAGTTGATAAAAGAAATGCAATAATTAAAGAATATTTGAATAGAGAATTGAAGATTTCGGGTGGTATCTCATTGATCTTCTCAACTTTATTCCCAAAAAGGGTAGTGCTAAAAAATGAGACTGAAATTCCTCCAATAACTGTTCCGAGGCTCATCCCAAGGTTTCTCATTGTGGCAAGTAGTCCTGTAGTGATTCCAGTATTATTCATTCCGCTAATATTTAATAATGCTGTGGTGTTGGGGCTATTGAAGATGCCAAGTCCGGATCCAATAATTATTTGTGCGATTGATATCTGTATAAGTGCTGATTCAATCCTTGTAAGGGCTAAAAGTAACATTCCTATTGTAAGTAAAATCATACCTGTAATGCATAATTTATAATATCCAATTTTATCACTGATATAACCTGAGACTCCAGTAGTTAAAAACATTGCAATAGATGTTATACTCATAATAAAACCGGTCTGTTGTGGTTCAAGGTTCAGGACAAGTTTGAGATAAAATGGTATAAGAAAATTGGAGATGGAGAGTGCTGTATATCCAATCAGAAGTGAAAATAATCCACCATAATATGCTGGTATCTTTATTAGATTTATAGGGAAGAATGATTTATCAACTTTGATTTCATGCTTTATTAAAATTAGAATTAAAATTATTCCTATCAAAAGCATAAAAAGTGAAATTGTGGTAGAATTGCTGTGCGATAACATTGACATTGATATAAGAATAAGTGGGATGGATAATGACCAGAGCAGCATACCATAAATATCATAGTGATTCTGCTCTTCCTTTAATTGATAATTTTGCTGATAATCTACTATCCACATTATGGCTACAAAAATTATGATTGAAAAAGGAAGATTTATTAGAAATAGCCACTGCCAGCTAAGATATTGTAAAATAAGACCGCCAATTGGTGGTCCAATAATCAGTCCGAGAGAAATACCTGTAGTATGCATTCCTATTGCAAAACCACGTTTCTCTGGTTCAAAGACACTGAGCAAAATAGCTGGACCACTTGCAACCATAAAAGATGCCCCAATTGCCTGTATAATTCTCATAGAAATTAACAGACTTATTCTTTCACTCGGTAATACTATAAGTGATGAGACCCCAAATATGAGAGTACCAATTAGAAATATCTTTTTATGACCAAAGATATCCGCTATTTTGCCACATATGGTTAATATAGATGTAAGAACAATAAGATATACCACAAGAATCATTTGTGATTCATTCAGGCTTAGATGAAGAATTTTAGCAAGGTATGGGAGTGCAGAATTCAGTGAGCTTGAATTTATTGTTGCCATCAGGCTGGATAGACTCATTATTAGTAAGGTTGTCCATTTTTTCCCATTCATATATTTATTTTTTCTTTATAATCCTTATACCGAAAATACTTGTCATTCCGTCTCGTGTGTATGCATATCCCTCAGAAAAGACATAGATGAGTGTCTTCTTCGCTTTTTCATCTTTAATCTCTTCAAGGTCGGAGGTTGTATTTACTTCAAGTCTATGTTTTATTCCCGATATTGTAAATAAAGCAGATTTATTATAAGTAATTCCCATATCCATATTGACAGAGATGGCTTTATTTATCTCGGTGAAGTTATTGCTGGTCTTGAAGAAATCTGCGGAATCTGAGAATAGGGCAAAAGTGGTGTTCTTTGTAAATCCTGCCAGCAACCAGCTCCTGAACAGATTGTCAGACATAAACAAGATCTCCGGCATATCAAAATCTGGCTTTTCACTCTCTGCCTCTAAAAAGAGTAGGTTCCCTTTGAGCGGAGGTCCATCTTTTCCAAAGAAGGCAGTATTGATATAATACCTGTAATTTACATCATTGACTGTTTTTGTATAAGTTGCCCTTTTTTTCTGAGCAAGGGATATTATGTTGAAATTATAATTTAGATTTGATGTGCCAACCTCTATTTGATTTTGATCAAGCATCTTTATAATAATATTTTTTCTGAACCCGAATTTTTCAAGAGGTGTATCAGATATGAAGTTATCTTCATATAGGTTCTTTATTTTATCACCTGCCAGATATTTTACAGCGATTGATGTATCTGTCTTCTCTCTGATGGAAGTGCCTCTCCTTGTTGTATCTATCAAAATTATAATCGGTTTCTTCTCTGCATCAAATCCGAGGTAAATTATCTGATTCTTGATAGTTCGGGCTGAGCTCTTACCTGATATTACAAAGATGAAAAAAATAATTACCAGAAAAAGAGACTTCTTCATTATACAATTCCCTCACCCCATTAAATACTATATTGACTGTTCTAATTTTGCAATCATAGAGGTTTATTCATTTGTTGGCAAAACTTTTGGCACTACTGATAGTATATTGGCAATCTGCTCCTCCTCTTTGATATCAGAAGGGATATCAACTATCTCATAATTTGCCAGACTGGATAATATCTTTGCGATTAGTTCATGGTTGATACTATGTCCAGCCTTATAAAACTCAAATTCACCCACGACCTTATATCCGATAAGAGATATGTCACCCAATGCATCCAGTATCTTATGTCTTACAAATTCATCTATGTATCTGAGAGGCTTATCATTTAGTATCTTGAAGTCATCCACAACAATTGCATTCTCAAGGCTTCCGCCTTTAATCAATCCCATAGAGCGCATCTTCTCAATGTCCTTATATTCGCAAAATGTCCTTGCAGGGGCTATATCATCAACAAAGGATTTTGGGTTGATATTTATAGCAAAAGTTTCTCTGCCAATTACCCTGCTTGGGAAATCTATTGTATATTTTATTCTTAATGTGTCAGACGGTCTTACTATAGCATAGGCATCATTGTATTTTATCGTTAACTGTCTTCTGATATGCAGTCCTTTTTGGTTCTTTCTCTGAATCCTTATGCCTGTTTGTAATATCTTATTGACAAATTCAGCCGCTGAGCCATCCAAGATTGGAATCTCTTCATTCTCGCTCTCTATGATGGCATTATTTATTCCAATTGCATATAGAGTTGCAAGGAGATGTTCTGTTGTATAAATACTTTTTATGCCGTTTGATAAGGCTGAGCAGAGGTTTGCAGTAATTGAGTTTGAATGAGTGGCTTTTATAAATGAGTCTTCAATCTTAAAAGATATACCAGAATCTACATCGGCTGGCGAAATTCTTATATGATTGTATTTTCCTGAGTGTAATCCTATTCCAGATATTTCAATAGATGATTTCAGTGTCATCTGATACATCAGAAAAGTGTCTCCTGTTGAATCTGATTCTTCTTTAATGGCTTTTTGTTTAAGTGTTTATATGCCAGAGTGGTTGCTATCCTTCCGCGAGGAGTTCTATTTAGGAATCCGGACTGGATGAGATAGGGCTCATATACCTCCTCAATTGTATCCTTCTCCTCGCCAATTGCGGCGGAGATGGTATCTATACCTACAGGTCCACCTCCAAATTTGTCTATTATACATTCTAAAATCCTGTAGTCCATCTTGTCAAGTCCCAGATTGTCAACTCCGAGTTGTGTGAGAGCAAAGTCAGTAACCTCCCTATCTATTACTTTCTTATCTTTGACCTGTGCAAAGTCTCTTACCCTTCTTAAAAGCCTGTTTGCAATTCTTGGTGTCCCCCTTGACCTGCTGGCTATCTCAAGTGCAGCATCATCTTCTATAGCAATTGAAAGTATTTTAGCACTCCTGATGACGATCTTTTTCAGGTCTTCAGCGCTATAAAAATCCAGTGTCTCCACATATCCAAATCTATCTCTGAGTGGTGAAGAGAGGAGTCCAGCCCTTGTCGTTGCACCGATTAATGTAAATGGTTTGAGTGGAAGATTTACAATCCTTGCATGTGCCCCCTCTCCAATAATAATATCAAAGTGGAAGTCCTCCATTGCGGGGTATAGATTTTCCTCAACTGCGGCATTTAATCTGTGAATCTCATCAATAAAAAGGACATCATTGTTGCCAAGATTGGTAAGTAGCCCTGCGAGGTCGCCTTTCTTTTCTATGGCTGGACCGGATGAGATAAATATATTTACTCCAAGTTCACCTGCAATTATATGTGCCAGTGTTGTCTTTCCGAGTCCGGGTGGGCCACAGAGCAATATATGGTCAAGAGATTCCCTCCTCTCCTTTGCAGCCCTTGCAAATATCTTGAGATTGCTTACAATCTTCTCCTGTCCAACAAACTCCTCAAAATTTTGTGGTCTGATTGATGCCTCATATCTGGCATCATCTGCCCTTTTAATCGGTGAAATCTCTCTCGGTTCCATAATAAATTAAACAGACTTAATAATATTCAGTGCCTCTTTAAAAAGAGTATTAAAGTCATTATTACCTATATTTTTCAAATTGGCAATAGCTTTTTCAGCCTGATTCGGTTTATAACCGAGATTTATAAGGGCGGAGAAGAGTTCCTCTTTAATGGCGTTATCTATCTCGCCCGTCTTTACCGGTGTAACTGTAATAAGTTCACTGAGTTTCTCTTTTAATTCAAGGATTATCTTCTCTGCTGTCTTCTTCCCTATACCGGGCACAGAGGATAAGAATCTGATATCCCCACCTGCAATAGCATTTATAATGTTCTGAAAGGACTCTCTGGATAAAATTGCAATTGCCTTCCTGGGACCAATATCTGAGACTGAGATAAGATACTTGAATAATCTGAGCTCTGCCTCCTCCAGAAAGCCAAAGAGTGTAATCTGGTCTTCTCTGACATATAGATATGTGTGAATCCTGATTTTTGACTCTTCTATCTGGAATCTCTCAATAATATTTTGAGGGCATAGTATCTCAAATACAACTCCAGCATCAGTCTCTATATATATTGCAGCATCAGTTTTCTTAATAGGTCTTCCAATAATCTGTGCAATCATACTGATACTCCTCTGAATGCACCTGAAATGGCAATTGCCAATGCATCCGCTGCATCCTCGTACGGTATTTCCGGGAGATTCAGTATTATTCTAACCATCTCCTGAACCTGATTCTTGGAGGCATTCCCGTTGCCACAGACAGACTTCTTTACCTCCCTTGGAGATAGCTCAACGACTCTCAGATTGAATCTGACAAATGCCAGTATAGCCGCCGTCCTTGCAGATGTAAGCATTATGGTAGAGTGGATATTCTTTGCATAAAATGCGGTCTCCATACAGACTACATCAGGTGAGAATCTCTTAATCAGATCTTCGGATCTGTCGTAGATATTTGATAGTTTTTCAAAGTAATTATTCTTATTTTCACTAAAAATTAGACCATTATCAATATGTATAACTTTACTCCCCTCTTTTGAGATTATTCCGTATCCACACTTATTTATTCCGGGGTCAAACCCGAGTATCTTCATCTATCTCTGTTCCTGCATTGAATTCAGCAGGTTTTCATCTATGTCAATATTTGAACTTACATTCTGGACATCGTCGTGTTCTTCCAGATTCTCAATTAATCTCAATACGGATTCTGCATCCTTATTGTCCGGTTTGACATAGTTTTGGGGGATAAAACCTATCCTTGCGGAGATTGGAGTAATTCCCTTTGCCTTAATGGCTCCAAGAACCTTAGAATAATCCTGAACACTGGTATATACTGTATAGGTTCCATCTTCATTTATTACATCATCTGCACCTGCATTAAGAGCAAGTTCCATCAACTCATCTTCAGATATCTTATCTCCTTCAATTATTATCTCACCCTTCTTGCTGAACATCCAGCTGACACACCCCGACTCACCGAGATTACCATTGAACTTACTGAATATCTTTCTGAGCTCTGCTGTGGTTCTGTTTTTATTATCTGTGGCAGCCTCAACTATTATTGCGACGCCGGCCGCTCCATAACCTTCATATATACACTCTTCGTAATTAACACCTTCAAGTTCGCCGGTGCCTTTTTTGATTGCCCTTTCTATATTGTCTGATGGCATATTGGCATCTCTTGCCGCATCTATGGCTGTCCGGAGCCTCGGATTATTATCTGGGTTGCCACCACCCATTCGTGCTGCAATGGTTATCTCTTTTATGAGTTTGGTAAAGAGCCTTCCTCGTTTTGCATCTGCCGCGCTCTTCTTATGTTTAATGGTCGCCCATTTGCTGTGTCCGGACATTTAATACCTCCTTATTTTTTATCTGTTTGAATATTTTCAGGTGGTAAAACAGAGACATAGTTTCTTTCTTTCTTTCTTATCGATCTTATCGAATACTTTACTTTCCCATCAATCAGTGCGAAGAGTGTATAATCTCTACCCATACCTACATTATGTCCGGGGTGGATCTTTGTGCCACACTGTTTCACCAATATGTTCCCAGCCTTTACAAACTGACCATCATAAATCTTTACACCTCTATACTTTGGGTTGCTGTCTCTGCCGTTTCTACCTGCACCCTGAGCCTTCTTTCTACCCATTGTAATCCTCCTATCTGGATTCTATTGAGATTATCTTGATTTCGGTAAATGGTTGTCTGTGGCCTTTGAGTTTCTTAAAGCCTTTTCTCCTTTTTCGCTTAAAGACCAGAACCTTATCGGATTTGTCCTGTCTGATGATCTCGGCAACAACCTTTGTATCAGGGATTATTGGTCTTCCAATCTTTGGAGATTCTGTTCCTCCGATAAAAAGAACCTCTCTGAGTTCTATCCTTTCCCCAACATTACCGTTTAATTTTTCAACCCTGATTTTATTGCCTTCTTCAACTCTGTACTGCTTGCCACCTGTCTGAATTACTGCATACATATCAATCCTCCATAAATAAGGAGTTTGCATATACACAATATTGTTGCTATTGTCAAGCCTATCTTTTTTCAAAACATTTATAGTTCTTAAGTCTGTAATTCTTGCAAAATATCTGGTTTTGTAATATTATTGATGCCTCTTTGTGTGAAAGGAGGATTAATGGGCAAGAGTCCATCAGAGATAAGGCAGGAACAGAGAAAGCCAGTAAAAGTATTTATTAATTTCAGGACAATAGACCAGTTTTATTCTGAAATAGGGACGAATCTATCTCTCGGAGGTGTATTTGTCAGGTCATCCAATCCGCTTCCGGTAGGGACCGAGATTAAGATTAGTTTTAATATCCCGCAGTTTGGCTGTTATCTGGAATCTCAGGGAGTGGTGGTGCACAATGGGACTCTGGAGAATCCAGGTATGGGTATAAAGTTTAAGGGGTTATCAGATAGGGCAAAAAAGCTATTGCAGGATGTGCTGGATCACGAATTGTTGCCGCCAGGGGAAGAGCCGTCAGATGGAGAAAAGGGTGAGAGAAAAAAGACTAAAGTTACAGTGACTGTTGAGTCTCAGAATAAAGGAATAAAAAAGGCTAAGAGTTCAAGGACTGTTAGTAAGAGAGTTTCAAAAAAG
The DNA here is from genome assembly GCA_049969675.1 of Myxococcota bacterium. Lineage (GTDB taxonomy): Bacteria > Myxococcota > SpSt-1050 > SpSt-1050 > SpSt-1050 > SpSt-1050. The sequence goes on from JBMFOP010000001.1 coordinate 62,154, forward strand.
GAAATATCAAAAGATTCAAAAAAAACTAAATGTGCAAAACGAAAGAGGTAGAGTATAGTATCATAGGGTTTTAATGATAGTAAGAGAGCCTAAATATAGTGGTAAATTTTATCCAGAAAAGCCCAGAGTCCTCATCTCTATGTTGCAGGATCTGTACAATAGGGTTGAATTTTCCCGGAAGAAGATAAGGTCTAATGGAATCCTGTTGCCACACGCCGCATATCACTACTCCGGGCATGTGGCTATGTCTGTCTTGAAGTGCATAGAAATTCCAGAGAATATAATAATCTTTTGTCCAAATCACAATGGACTCGGGGAGGATGTAAATATTGTCTCTGAGGGACGCTTTATAACACCTATTGGAGATGTTGCTATAAATTCGGATATTGCAAGGGGTATTATGAAAGATATCCCCGAAGTAAAGGAAGATATAAAGTCTCATCTGATAGAACATTCAATTGAGGTGCAACTCCCGTTATTAAAATACCTTAGAAACGATGTAAGAATTGTTCCCATACTTATTAAGAAACTTAAAGCAAATATTCTTACAAAATTGATATCTGATTTTGCAAATTTCTTTAAGGGTTCTGGTGCTTCTGACATTCTATTTCTCTCAAGCAGTGACCTCTCTCATTATGAGAGATATGATGAGGCAATAAGGAAGGATAAGCTGCTCTTAAAATATGTTGAGAAGATGGATATCTATGGGCTCAAAAAGGTAATTGAAGAAGAACATATCTCTATGTGTGGATATGAGGGCACAGCAATCAATATGGAGTTGTGTCGTCAGTCTGGTGCTACTCAGGGGATAATTAAGAGGTATGATACAAGTAGTTCAAGCGATGGGAATTATGAGAGTGTTGTGGGGTATGCAGGGGCCTGTTTTGTATAGTTATGGATAATGCAAAAGTAAAGGCTTTATATAAAGGTGATATATCCAGAATTAATATCTGTGAGCTTTTGATAAGGCTTGGGGTCTTAAAAGAGAATGGATATGTGGAGATAATTATTGAAGAGTTGAGGATAAAAATTTATCTATATATGGGGGATATTGTTAATATTGAATCTGATGATATCAATTTCTCACTTGCGGGATTCTTAAGGAAGAGGAATAGAATCAGTGAAGAGCAGTATGCAGATGTAAAGAAGATGGTGCAGGCTGGAGATAATAGTACTGCAGAGGTACTCCTGACCCTCGGGTTAATCAAACCATTTGAGGTTATTCAGTTCATAAACGAATTTCTTATATGTGCTCTCGGCAGGATAGCGACTTTTTCAAAGGGGATTTATGTTTATTACAGGATTGAACAGGATGTCTATCCTTTCCCGGTAAATCTGAGATTCAACACAGTAGATGCTGTAAAGAATGTGATATTTAATCATCTCCCCGATGAATATTTTATAAGGCTCTTTGCAAGACATAATGAGATTGATGTCATATTGCGAAGTTCAGGGCTGACCATTGAGAATGCAAGGCTTGGTCCAAAGGAGTTGCGATATCTTAAAGCCATCTGTTCTTCAGGGAAATTTGTAGATTATCTCCCTGAAATTAATCCCACTAACTCAGAACATATCTATAAACTCAGGGCTGCATATTATTTTAAGTTGTGTGCATTTATTGAGATGAGGAGAGGGAAAGAGAGTTTTGAATCAGTATTCCATATTGAGAACCTGAAAGATAATCATTTTGGGGAATGTGGAGTGGTTCCCCCGTCAGAAAAGGCTTTAGAAAAAGAGGGATGTAAGATTGATGATGAGGAGGAGAAGAAGATATCAGAGCTGACAGCCCTCTTTGAGGAGATGAAGAAGAAGAATTTCTTTGAAAGATTGAATGTCAGCGAAGATGCACAGGATGCCCAGATAAAGAAGGCGTATCTCCTGCTTGCAAAGAAGTATCACCCTGATATTGTCACTGTTAATGCTTCAAAGAGGATAAAGAAGTGTTATGAGGATATATTTGCACTTATCAACGAGGCGTATCAGAGGCTTGAGAAGGCAGATTCAAGGAGAGATTATCTGGAATCAATAAAACAGAGTGAGGATGGAAAGTCTGATGTGGATATAGCGAGTATTCTGGAAGATGAGGCAAAATTTATAAGGGCTAAGGCACTTATCAAGAACAACAGAAATATAGAATCTGGACTTCAGATACTTGAAGATATAATGACGAGAAATCAGGATGATGAGTACAGGATTTATTATCTCTGGGGGAAATTCCTTAAAGAGAAGCCTACAGACCCAGCCGTAATAGGGAAGATAATAACATCTCTTGAAATGATTGCAAAGAAGAAGGAGCTTCCGGACCTCTTCCTGTTCCTCGGTTACCTATATAAAGCAGTCAGGAATGAGGAGAAGATGATAGAGGCATTCAAAAGACTTCTAAAGCTCGAGCCGAATAATACAATTGCCTCTATTGAGATTAAACTATATGAGAAGAAGAAGAGATGAGACTATCGTGTAAGATCGCATATGCTGTATTGGTTGCATCATTTGTCCTCTCTGCCTGTCAGACAGCCACTCATCTTAAGCCAGAGGGCTGCCAGCAGCAGATAATATTTGAGATACAGGGTATATCACATCCTGTAAAAGATATTTCAGAAAACAGGGCTCTATTAAGGCTTGAGGGAGAGATATCTGTGGCATCGGTGGGGGATATCATTCCTCATAACAATGTAAAGAAGGCGGCGTCACAGGGGAATATAGTTCAGGGTGGAAGGAGTATAAATAATGAAGGTTTTGATACCCTTTTTGAGAATGTAAAGGAGTATCTTAAAGCCGATGTCACTATTGCAAATTACGAATCACCAATTGCCCCCATAAATGGTTCATCAGGGCAACCTTTTGTATTTAATTCTGATACATCCCTTCTTAGAGCCGCAAGAGATGCAAATATCAATCTGTTTAATATAGCAAATAACCACATCTATGATCAGGATATAAAAGGGTTTTTAGAGACGATAGAGAATTTTGAATCGGAGAAGATAAGATATATAGGCACATATACCGATGATAAGCCACGCCCTCTATTCCTGGAAAGGAATGGGATCAGGGTGGCATTCTTTGGATTTACCACGCTCTTAAATAATCAACCCGATTACGGCCGGCTCAGGGAGTATGTTAGAAAGTATATAGGAGAGAAGGATACAGAAGAGATCAGAAAGGCTAAAGAGAAGGCAGATATTGTGATTGTTTATATACACTGGGGAGAGGAATATAAGAAGGAGCCAGACGAATCACAGATCAGTCTCGCAGATGAATTGATTGAGGCTGGCGCAGATATTATAATTGGTGGACATCCACATATACTCCAGCCATTGAGTCTTATAGCCTCAAATGATATGCGGATTGTCCCTGTGGCATTTTCAATGGGAAATTTTATCTCAAATCAGAGCCGAAATTATGCATTTCCTATATCCGGTGAAGATGAGGGGAGGACAAGGGACTCCGCAATATTGAGATTTAAGCTAAAAAAATATTCTTACAACGACTTTTCCTTTACTGTGGTCTCGGAACTCTATTTTGTGCCTCTCTGGACATACAACAATGATATCCAGTTTTCAAAGGGGGTTGAAAAGAGACTTAAGATATATCCATTCCCTATCACGGAAAGGATAGAACAATTGAATAAGGCAATTGTGGTAGAGAAGGATGAAAATAGGAAGAAGGAACTCCTTCTGGAACTTGAAAATCTGTTGTTGAGGCTCAAATTGATAAAGGGTACACTCGGAGAAGATTATGTAAGATAGTATGAAATACTCTCCAATTATATGGGCATCAGCATATCTGATAAGCAGGTTAATCAGGAGTTACAGATATGTAGTCAGTAATGATGCTATTGTACAGAATTGCAAAAGACCTCCGGTCTTTGCTCTATTCCATTCTACTCAGATGTTGGTTGCAAGTTATAGAACCAATTTTAAGACCAATATATTGGTAAGTCTTTCAAAGGATGGGGAGATAGCAGCACAGGCATTACAGATGCTCGGCTTTGGAGTGGTAAGGGGTTCTTCTTCAAAAAGGGGTAGAGAGGCACTTGATGAATTGATATTAAAGGTCAGATCCGGAGAATCAGCCGCTATTACAGTTGATGGTCCACGGGGTCCCTGTGAAGAGGTAAAGAGTGGAATAATAAGACTTGCGTCAGAGTCAAATGCGCCAATAGTTTGTGTATCAGCTGCTGCAAAGGTTATGTATAGATTAAAGAATTCCTGGGACCGTTTTATAGTTGCACCCCCTCTTTCAAAGGTCTTTATCTCTTTTTCGGACCCCATCACTGTCGATAGAATAGTGGATGCTGAAGAGATAAAATTTTTTAAGAGTCTAATAAAAACAAAATTGCGCTCCCTGTTTGAGGATTCTCTCAAAATGGTTCAAAAAATTTAAGAGTTATGTTATATAAATTTCAAGAGGTGTGGATTGCATAGGTATTATAAAGAGAATCAGGATATTGAAGGACAAAGGCTTGCCTGTGGTAAATATAGTCGCAGGGTTCTACAGGATCTGCTTAAACTATCAGATATTCATTGTAATATAATTGCAATGGGTTGGGTTGGAAATCGTATAGTGATTGATATTCTCCCACAGGGTAAAAAAGAGGACTCACTAATCACGCTTTATATTGCAAAGAGGGTAGATACTCAACCATCCCTTTTAAAGACCGACTTTCTGGATATATACTACAGTAGTAATAAGAATAACGAGGACTTTGCAAGACATATCCTATCTCTTAAGATTAATGATATCACTTTCGCTCAGCTAACGAAGATCTTAAAAGATGACCCTGAACTTGGAGACCCATCTCTCTCTATGCCCACATCAGAGGCGGCGGATAGGCCAGAGAATCATCTGGACAGCTGGGGTGGAAGGGATTTATACGCCAATTTCTTCGCCGAGGGAGAATTTGCCAGAGGACAGTTAGATTCGGTTAATATCTATGAGAATTGTGTCTTTATTCAACATTCTGATATAGAATGCGTCTCGTTAAGGCCAAATCTGGATTTGAGACTCATTAAGTTTCTGGTAAGATATCCATGGCTCTCCCCAAATCCAGAGAAATATAGTGGTATCAGACGTGATGAACTCCCGGATGTTAATAAATTCTTCTCTACTGACCTCAGGGAGAAAGATATTATAATGGGGCATAATAAGGTTAGAGATGCACTTGAATATGTCCTTAATAATGTTAAGAAGAAGAATATCTTCCTCTCCAATACCTGCACCCCTGTTGTGATAGGGGAAGATGTAGAATCTTTAGTAAAAAAGGCTAAACAGAGGAGAAAGGACCTCTTATATCTTACAGTCACTCCTCAATCAATGGAGGTAGTATTAAAGGACTTATTTAAAATTCCATCTAAAAGAATGAAGAGAAAGGCTCATAATCTGATTAATCTTATGGGTTATGAAGATGATAATTACATAAGACAGTTAATAAAGTTTCTAAAAGATTTAGGAATTGAAGTAAATTCTACTGTTATACCTGATGTCTCAGTAAAGACCCTTAATAAATATTTTAAAGGCGGTGTTGATATACTAAAACCAAATTCTCTCTGGAGCCATCTCTATATGCAACTTAACTCTATGTCTGGACATAAATATATTTCAATTGACTCACCATATGGCTTTTTCGGGACAATCAGATGGATAATTGAACTCTTAAGAATCCCTGGAAGAAAGATATCTGAGGATGAGATAATGAAGAGAATAAAGCCCGAGATCATTGATAGATATTTGAGATTGAGAGAAGCAATGAAATCTATAGGTGTTATCTTCATTGTGAGAAAGGATGAAGTTGGATATCTCACCGATTCTGCTAAGTCGTGGGGTGTACCTTTGATAAAGTTCTTCAGAGAGATGGGAAGTAAGATAGAGGTATTCATAAAGGCTCAAAGCCTTGAAGAGGCAAAGTCTGCATCAACTCAACTATTAGGTTTTATTTCGGATTATCATAATTTTGAGATAAGATATTTTGATTCTTTTGAGAATATGATGAGACTGATAAAGAGTAGTATGGCTCAATTGGTTTTTACAAATCATTCAAATGATTGGAGGATAACATCGGGGGGAAAGCATTCTCTCTCACTTACGGATTTTGAAGTCGGTTTTGAAGGTGCAATATATACAATGGAAAATATTTTGAACCTCGCAAATAATCAATTTTTCAAGAGGTATGCAAGGTATTTACAGAGGGATTTTAAGGGAAGCTATGAAGAGAGAGAACAAAGGTAGAAAATTCTCTCAGAGGTTACTGAGCCCATATATGGTGGGAGTCTATCTCGGTGTTAATGCTGTGAAGGATTTTTATCTGCTTGTAGATGGGCCGGATTGCTCATATATGAAGACCCAATATATAGGAATGAATCAGGACTTCTATGCCAATCTTACAAATCTATCTGGTTTTCACAGAATAGGAAATACTGCATTACATCCAATTATGATGGCATCTTCAAGAGAGGAGAAGATTCTCTCTGCTTTATTAAAGATTGCAAAAGGAGAATTTGTCTCTGCGGTTGGTATCACTCCGATGCCAATGGCAGCGGTTACCGCGGTAGATTATAGTCGGTTATTAAGGGAGGTGAGCAGGAGATATAAAAAACCAACATTTGAGTTCAAGAATAAATCACTCTCGGGGGATTGGATGGATGGTTACATGGAATTCGGGAAGGTGCTTGCATCCAGTATGGAGATTGGGAAGGTCAGGAAGAGACGAAGGTCTGTGGCTATAATCGGTTATTTATATGATAGAAACGAATATGATAATATTGCAAATATCGCTGAGCTCAAAAGAGTCTTTCAGGGGATTGGTGTAAATGTCGCGGGTATATGGTTTGATGGCGGCGGTTTTATGGATCTAAAATCAGTATCTGAGGCTGACCTGATTATTTCGTTTGGATATCTCAGAGATGCTGCGAGAATCTTATCAGAGCGGCTAAAGACTCCGGTGATGGAATTTGATTATCCAGTGGGGTTTGAGCAGACGGGTGATATATTAAAGAGGGTATCTGAATACTTTGAAATCAGAGACGCATCCACCTTCATTGAGAGAGAGACAGAGGCAATTGTGAGGAGAGTAGAGTCACTTATAGAACAATACTTAATACGACTCAGGGTGTTTTATTGTGGGGACCCGATTCTATTTAATTCAATTAAATCAATGCTTGAACTTGTTGGAATGAAGATTGAATATGCCATTATTTCCAATACATCTGAGAAGTCATCTTATGTAAAGGAGCCAATTAAGAATATTATTTTTGAACCGTCTATCAACGATGTCTTTGAGGTTGGTCTAAAGATGGCAAGAGAGGATAAGATAGACCTATATGTCGGCAATAGTGATATGAGTTCATACTTTATCGGGAGTGGGAAGGCGGCGGTTGAGATTGGATTCCCTTCTTATTTCTCGCATTGTATCGCAGAAATCCCTTATGTGGGTTATAGAGGGTATATGCATCTTCTGAACAGGATTATAAAAGAGCTCAGATTTGCTGAGGTCAGAAAGGTCTTTAGAGAGCAAGGGATAGAGTCATTCATAAAAAATAAAATTTTATAACTTCTGGATATTGCTAACTGTAGATTTTTCTTGAAATCTTTTTCAGATTGTGTTAGGGTTTCTGCCGCTGCCGAAGTGGTGGAATTGGTAGACACGTACGTTTGAGGGGCGTATGCCAGCGGCGTGTGGGTTCGAGTCCCACCTTCGGCATTTTTTTTTGCCTTTACTTGCTTTTTGAAATTATAATTTTACATTATTAATATTTACAATGGATTGAGTAAAGGTTATTATTTATCTGTTTTGAGGGTTAGCTCTGGTCTGTCTTTTGAGGCAGGTAAGAAGTCTTGAAGAAAAAATATTTATATTTAAATCTCAATCTAAATAAGAGTATAGCCTTTAAGGTATCGCTTGTGATATCTATCGCCATACTAATTATTATGGGGACTGGATTCTATTTTCTCCTTGATATGCAAAAGAAGGCTATTAAGAAAAATATTGATGATTATTTTGCCTCCATTTATGAGATGGTTCTGGTTACAATAAAGGACCAGCATACCTTGAACGGAACACTCCCTTCAAAACAGCTACGGGATATAATGAAATCCCACAAAGAGATTATATCTTCCAATATCACCAATTATTATGGTGTAATTAAATGGGCTTCAAATCCCTCTGATGTAGGGAAGATAAATAAACTTGTGAATGAGGTAAAGAAGGAGTGGGGAGGTGCGGATATCAGGACAGGGGTAAGGATTCTTGAAAATAAGAATGCTACTCAGATTGTTACACCAATTATGCCCGAACAGATCTGCGTCAAATGTCATCAGGATAGAAAGGAACCCATAGGATTTTTTATTGCGGAGAGTATTAGTTTTTCAACTCTATTTAGCGACATCTATAAATTTTCTACTGTCTCGTTTCTTGTAATTCTGGATACAATTCTGGTAACAATGCTCATCCTCTCTTTAGCACTGAGGTTTTATGTAGTTAAACCCATTGATACACTTTTGAGTATGATTCAGGCTGTGGAGAAGGGGAATTTCCTCGTGAGGGCAGATATAAAGAGGGAGGATGAACTTGGTATCCTCTCTCGTGGCTTTAATAATATGCTCAAGAAGATTACCGACCTTATGGTCTCTCAAATGGATCAGGAGAGACAGGTTGTACAGATGCAACAGGAGTTAAAATATCGTGATGAGATAGAGGAGAAAGGGAAGAAGATTCTTGAGATTAATGCCTCACTTGAGAAGAAGTTGAATGAACTTTCGCTCTTAATCGAACTCTCATCAGCCCTCAATTCAAGCCTTGAACTGGATGATATACTTGAATCTCTGGTAAATATCCTGCACAGGAAGATGAACTATCTTGGACTTGTGGTCTTACTATGGGATGAGGAAGAGCGGGTATTGAGAGTAAAGAGGTCATTTGGTTATGACGATGGAGAGCAGCTTAAAAATATGGTCTTTAAGCCCGGTGAGGGGATTTCCGGGCTTGTCGTTCAGAGCGGAGAGATGATTCTTGTAAATGATACAACGCATGACCCGAGATTCCTGCATTATAAAGGGAAGAAGATCATTGATGGCTCATTTTTGTCCATTCCTATGAAGTTTAAGGGTGAGACCATTGGTGTGTTAAACTTTTCAAGGCCCGGGATATATATGTTTAAGGATGATGAGATAGAGCTCTTAAAGGCTGTTGCCAATCAGGCGGCGATTGCGATCAAGAATGCTGAATTGTATCAGAAGACATTAGAACTCTCCATCACCGATGCCCTTACAGGTTTATATAACAGAAGATATTTTTTCAGGAGGTTTGCAGAGGTTGTAGAGAATTCAATTCGCTATAATACAGGTTTCTCAATCCTTATGATTGATATAGACCATTTTAAGAATTTTAATGATACATACGGACATAAGGCTGGGGATGAGATATTAAAGAGGGTGGCATATATATTCTCTTCAAGAGTCAGGAAGGTGGATATTGTAGCACGATATGGTGGAGAAGAATTCATAATTCTCTTCCCGAGGATGAAGAAGAAAGAGGCTTATGACCTTGCAGAGAAACTCCGTAAGAATGTGGAACTCTCAAAATTTGTTTTTGAGGGACAACCTATAGGACAGAAGATTACAATATCTATTGGTGTTGCCACTTTCCCCGACGATAGCAAGGATGCCAGGGAGATAGTAGATCTGGCAGATAAGGCACTTTATAAGGCAAAGAGAAATGGTAGAAATCAGACAGTCTCATATGAACAGACCAATGAATGAATAAATTCATTCCCAGAACATTATTTGGTTATATCTTTCAGAGGGCTGCAATCTCATTTTTTCTATTCCTGATGATTATCTCCACAATACTCTTGCTGGTCTCTTTTATACAATATGCGGACATCTTCCTTATTGCCAATATCTCATCCGGAGATATCCTTAAGATAATACTCCTGATGTTCCCTCTCTCATTTGAGTTTGCCATCCCTCTTTCAGTAGTTGCTTCTTTGATGTATGTTTTTTATGTAATGGAGGTAAAGAATGAGGTCCTTGCCATTGAACTGACAGGGTTCAATAGATATATTTTTGCATATCCCGTCCTCTTATTTGCAACTCTAATATTTTTAGTAAATTTGATTTTTTCACTTCTTCTTTTTCCTCTATCTATATCCAGAATTAAGGCACAGGCTATGAACTATACAGGGAGCAATATCAAAAATGCGCTTATAGATGGAAGGATAAATGATGATATACCTGATACAGTTATATATTTCAAATCCAGAGATGAGAATGATAGATATAAGAATCTCTATGTCTTTCAGAGAGGGGAGAGCGGTGAACATCTGCTGATTTATTCAAAAGAGGCAAGATTTGATTTTGCTAAAGAGGATCTATCAATTGGGATAAATATGAATAATGGAAAAATTATTGCCCCGGATGGCAATTCTATCAGGAATATCATCTTTGAGGAAGGGAGATTGAGTATAGATGTGGCAGATATAATAGAAAAGAAGGTTAAAAATATAAGAGGATTTTATGGGAACAATACCCCAAAGGAGAAGAGTATAGTTCTATATGATGGGATTTATCTATCTCTGGTAAATCTCTGGATATGCTTGATTGGAGTAATAATATTCATCGGTAGATTAGATATAAATCATTTTATTAGATACATATTGTTTTTCCTCTTTACTGGTTTATATTATATTGGATTCAGAGGGTATCATTCAGCATTTGAGAGCGGATTTATGAGGGTCTCGGAGGCATTCTTCTCTATACTATTTTTGATGTCTCTATTTCTGATATTGATAAAGAGGATGTTTGTGCTCAGATGATTATTCTATTTAGGTACATCAATCGAAGATTCTTTCTGATTCTTATAATGGTACTCATAGCAGTAATGCTACTCTCATTTCTGATTGATACTATTGAGAGTTCAAAGACCATATCTCAGGAAGATGTAAAGGCATCATCAGTAATCCTTCTACTCTTTAACAAATTCATTGTTCTCTCCATTCAGACATTTCCGCTTTCTGTGTATATCTCATTATTACTTGTTCTCTACAGCCTTCATATAAAAAATGAATATCTATCTCTTATGACCTCTGCAATCAGACCTGAGAGGCTCATCCTCCTTTTTTCTCCAGCCATATTGGTATGCGGGATTATCTATTATATTTTAGCAGATTCAATTCTGCCAGAGGCATCAAAAGAGGTTGATAGACTCCTCATCTTTGATTTTAAGAGATTTACAGCAAGCTGGACATATTTTTATAGAGATAGAAACTGGTTTTTAGGGAGAGATGGAGTTATATATCATTATAATGAGATAGATGAGAATAGCAGGAGTATGAAGGATTTTTCTCTCTATAAATTGAGTGAGGATGGTGTTGAAAAAGTACTCTTTGCAAAAAGATTACAACATCAGGGTGGAAAGAAATATCTATCTGAAGGGGTGAGAGAGTTTATATTTGGAGAAGATGGCAAGACAGGTTATGATGCGGGTATCTCAAAGAGCATTACCCTTGCAGATGATTACGACATCTTCCGTCAGAGGAGGGGCAGACCTTTTCAGATGAGCCTACCCGAACTCATAAATTTGATTGAGATTAGAGAACGGGTGGGGATGGATACCTCCCGCTATAGGTATGAGATGTATAACAGAATATTTTATCCACTATCATTTGTATCGCTCTGTCTCTTTATATTGTTTCTATTTATAAAAAGACTTTATCTGATGAGTTCACGATATATTATCTTTTACGGTATGGTAGTATTACTATTGTTCTTTTTACTTCAGACATTTGCCGGTAAATTATCTGAGGCATCCATAAATAAACCATTTTTTGTAGCCTCCATCCCCTTCGCCAGTCTTTTCTTAATGATAATAATTATTCTGATAGTTGATGGATTTAATAGAGCAAATAGGCCTCAAAAAGAGGCATCTTTGTAGTTGAGGCATCTAATCTGATGGCTCTCTCCTTCCGTGAGAAGCTCAGGGAATCTTTCCCTGCATATATCTGTAGCCCTGTTGCACCTCGGATTAAATGGACATCCGGCTGGCATATCCCTTATAGATGGGACGAACCCTTTTATCTCCATAAGCCTTCTCTGATGACCCTTCCTTCTCTCTTCAAACAGTCTTTTTAATGCGAGTGTATAAGGGTGCATAGGATTATTAAGTATCTCCGAAGCGCTACCGGCCTCCATAATAGTACCTCCATACATAACTATGATTCTGTCCGCAATCTTCTCTACTATATTCATATCGTGTGAGATGAAGATGAGCGATATCCCTTTTCTTTGTTTCATATGCTTTATGAGTGATAATATTCCGCTGGCAATGGTTACATCCAGAGCAGTTGTAGGTTCATCTGCGATTACCACAGAAGGTTGGGGGAGGAATGCCATGGCAATGAGTGCCCGCTGTCTCATTCCACCTGAGAGTTGATGCGGATATGAATTATATACTCTCTCTGCATCCCTTATACCTACATCTTTGAGCGATGTCAGAATCCTCTTCTTCTGTTCCGCCTTGTCAATATCTGGCAGGACCTCACTCAGCTGGTTACCTATTGAAAAGAGGGGGTTTAAGGCGGTCATAGGCTCTTGAAATATCATCGTGATTTTCTTTCCTCTCATGAGTGAAGGGTCTTTTATTGTGACATTATCATCTGAATACTCAATATCTCCACGAAATAGCAGATTCTGTGGCAATAATCCCATAATTGAATATCCGGTCATTGATTTGCCTGAACCCGATTCTCCGATTATACAGAGTGTCTCATTTTTATATACCCCGAATGATATATCCCTCAAAATGTGGTATCCGTCCAGAGTTTTAAGATATTCAATATTCACTTTCAGGATGCTATTTGATGACATTCTTAAATGCTCCGAATCTGGATATATCAAATGTTTTATTATCTACCTCCTCAAAAGATATTTTTATTATTTTTATATCTGTCTTCATATTCCTCTTTTCATCCTGAATCTGAATTCTATGGTATATCCGTTTGCCCTGTAGGGTAGAGAAGTCTTGATATATGGCACTGATCTTCCCTCCATTTGAATATAAAATCTCTGCCTTTTTGACTGAACAATACTCGGGTTCAATGAAAAAAGTAATCTTATCTTCATTATTCTCTGTATATACAAATTTATTATTGTCTTTTTCTGTGAGCCTCTTCTCATCAACCGATAGAGTTAGGAGCTCGTTAAGAACTGAAAATGGTATAGAAATATTGAAGACTCTACCAATCTCCTCTTCGTTTGCAAATGTATAAAGGATTTGCTGCTGGTAATCTATTACATATAATTTTCTCTCTTTTAGAAGGATGGTTGTGATTATATCGTCAAAGACCCCCATTACATCTACTCTAACCATACCATCTTTAATAAATATATTTTGTATTGTGGTAAACCTCTCTTTTCCAATTTCAATCCCTGTCTTTGCCCTTATTTTCAGATTGCTAAAATGAATTGGTCTATCACATCCTGATCTGATTTGTATATTCTCCGGTCTATGTATGCAGCCTGATGAGAGAATTATTGTTAGAACAACAATTATTTGCCTCTTCATAAGGGTTCTTCTTTAGCACAAAAAAATTAATAAAAATACTTTAAATTTAACAAAAACTGGTATATAAGGGCTTCCTTTGATTGAGCTGGCAAGATTTGAAGTTTACTTCCAGCCAAAAATATTTGTCTTTTGGAAAGAAGGAGATATTAAGATGATAGTCCAAATCAATCCGATTAACCCTCAGAAGCACCTGATTGAGAAGGCTGTAGAGATTCTGAAGAATAAAGGTGTAATAGCCTACCCGACTGATACTGTCTATGGGATAGGGTGTGATATCTTTGAAAAAGAGGCGGTTGAAAGGATATATCAGATTAAGTCCAAAGATAGGAAGAAACCGCTCTCATTTATCTGCGAAGACCTCAAACATATCAGCCAGTTTGCTATAGTTTCGGATAATGCATATAGATTGATGAAGAGACTGATCCCCGGTCCATATACATTTATCCTTGAAGCCACAAAACTTGTCCCCAAGGTAATGCTGACGAAGAGGAATACAGTTGGGATAAGGGTCCCGGACAATAAGATATGCCTTGAGATAGTCAGGACATTGGGTCATCCAATAGTTACCACGAGTGCAAATGTCTCCAGTGAGGAGGTCATTTCAGATCCGGCAGAGATTCATAAGAAGTTTGGTAAGGTATTGGACCTCGTAATTGATGGTGGTGTCCTTTCACAGGAGCCTTCCTCCATTATTGACCTTACCGGTAAAGAACCGGTAGTGGTTCGTGAGGGGAAGGGGGATCTCTCTCTTTTCAAGTAATCTTTCAAATCTTTCTGAGGATAGTCTATGATTAAACCCGATGTATATATCAAAGACCTTGAGAGATATATTGATAAAGAGGTTACATTGTGTGGATGGGTCTACAATATCAGGTCTTCAGGTAAGGTAAGATTTATCCTTGTTAGAGATGGCACAGGTTTTATTCAGTGTGTGGTAACTCCAAAAGGGGTCTCTCAGGAGAAGTTTGAACGGTCTGATAGAATTCCTCAGGAGAGCTCAATAATCGTCAGAGGGAAGGTCAGGAAGGAGGCACGGGCACCTTATTGTGGTTATGAGATTGAACTGTCAGACTATGAGGTAGTCTCAACAGTCACTCAGGAATATCCGATAGCATTAAAAGAGCACGGAGTCGATTTTCTGATGAATCATAGACACCTCTGGATTCGTTCATATCAACAGAGTATGATTCTCAGAATAAGGGCAACAATTATAAAGGCTATCAGGGACTACTTTGATTCCAATGGATTTACTCTGGTAGATGCCCCCATCTTTACACCAAATGCCTGTGAAGGGACATCCACGCTCTTTGAGACCAATTACTTTGGAACAAAGGCGTATCTAACTCAATCAGGGCAGCTCTATATGGAGGCGGCTGCCATGGCTTTGGGGAAGGTCTACTGCTTTGGCCCAACATTTAGAGCTGAGAAGAGCAAGACAAGAAGGCATCTAACCGAATTCTGGATGGTAGAACCTGAGATGGCATACTTTGACCTTGAGGACGATATGGAAGTGGCTGAGGGGCTCGTATCGTATATTATAGAGACAGTCCTTTCAAAACATGAAAAGGAGCTCATTGCCCTTGAAAGAGATGTTGATTCCCTGAGGAATGCGGCAAAAAAGCCCTTTTATAGGATAAGATATATGGAGGCATTGGAGGTAATTAAAAAGGGTGGGCTGGAGATAAAATATGGGGATGATTTTGGTGGTGATGAAGAGACAGTTCTCACAAAACAGTTTGATAAACCGGTATTTGTTACTCATTACCCGATTGAGATCAAGGCTTTTTATATGAAGAGGGACCCGAAGGATCAGACGCTCGCTCTAAATATGGATCTCCTTGCCCCAGAGGGATATGGAGAGATTATCGGTGGAGGGCAGAGGGAAGACAATCTGGATATATTACTTGATTCAATTAAGAAGAACAACCTCCCTCAGAATGTATTTGAGTGGTATCTGGATATAAGGAGATATGGCTCTGTGCCACACTCGGGATTTGGGCTTGGGGTTGAGAGGACAGTCGCATATATTTGTGGCCTGCACCATGTGAGAGAGACTATCCCATTTCCGAGATTGATGGACCGCCTCAGTCCGTAAATATAAATATTTTTTATTTTTTTACTTTTACTCACTGCTGTCCAGAATAATCTGTTTAACAAGTTTACTATTTGTAAAATAAGGTATTTTGTACAGGTAAATCCATATTTTCGAATCGGATTTCACCCTTTTCTTCCATACACTATCTAATAAAATGCTGTCCAACTTAAATAACCCTAATGTTAGTTGCTCTACATCAGACACAACAGGACTGTCTGCCGTCGCACAGACAGGTAAAGTCTCATAATGTTTATTTGTTCATTCACATAAATTTTTGTATAGTAATTCTTATTTGAAAGCCCGACAAAGTTAAAATCAAGCCAATAATCACTTTTTTATATGTCCATTTGAATGACTTTGCTTTGTGTTCATCGTTGTATTTAATGACCTTCCCCATATTTTCAATGAATATCTCTTCATTCAACTCAATTCTCTTGCCTTTCTGCTTATAGAAATTTTCTACTTTCTATAATAAATATTTTTTCATTAAAGCAGCATATGGTCTTAAACACTTTTTTCACTATAATATTTTTAACACGCCCCGGTGGTGACTTTTTTCTAATGGAGTAAATAGATAATCCATAAACATTGCTACAAATTGCTCCCAACAATTAAATCTATTTGCCCCATTATCAACCCTTGTCTCTCTTACCGCCTTATAAAACATATTTATAATCAATATTTGTAGAATTTATTAAAAATTAAATCAATTCATATTCATATAAATCCTTAACTCTTCAAAATTCAATATCTAAAAGGTCTAAAGTTAAAATTTATTCTGGACAGATATGTACATAACTTAAATTTTGTTTTACATCGCGCAAATTTTAATATAGTATATGTGGTTATGAACCGATTATTTAAATTTTTATTTACCAGTTTAGTCTTATCAGCAATTTCCTGTTCGGTTGATTACTCCCTGCTAAATAATAGACAATGCGACAGTGAAGGTAGATGTGTCGCTGGATATGTATGTGATAGAGCGACTATGACCTGTGTCAGAGAAGGCTCTATGCCCGGAAATGATGCTGGGACCCTGCCCGATATCATAAGAGATGAAATCTCAATTTTGGATACAGAAATGCCAGATTCAGAAGAAGATGCTGGCTGCAGACCTACCAACAATGGGATAGAGATATGCGATGGGATAGACAACAACTGTGATGGCAGAACGGATGAGAACTATGTATGCGGAAGCTGTACCTTAACTAATTCCATTACAGAGCAATGCAATGAATCTACAAAGTGCGATAAATGCTTTATAGTGAATGGTGAAAAATATAGATGTGTCTCTGTGGACGGTTTAGATTTTAACTGGCGTAAAGAATCTGAATTGATTTGCGATTCTTCAAAATCTATAAAGGCAATAAAATGTGAAAACATCTGTCAATTGTGTGATGGAAATAAATTTTCTGACCCATTTATCATTCAGAATGAATCCTGCGATGGAAAAGACAACAATTGCGATGGAAAAATAGATGAGGGAGATATATGTCCCACCAATAATATATGTGTAGGTGGAAAGTGTATAGAAAGACCATGTCAGAAGAAGGAGGATTGCCCCCCGGAGAAAGTCTGTAAAGAGAATAAATGTCAATCCTGCACAGAAGTCGTGGATGATTCGCTGTGCGGTTCAGGTAAGATATGTATCAATGGTGCCTGCATAGATGGCGATTGCCATCAGAATACTGATTGTTCTGGTGGTATCTGTGTATCCAATAAATGTTGTACAGGGTGTTGTGCAAAAAAGGATGATTGTCCAGCAGAACTTGTTTGCAAAAAGGGACTAAATGAACAAATCGGAAATTGTGAGAGTTGCACTGATATAATAGATGACCTGTTATGTGGTTTTGGTTATATCTGTGAAGGCAATAAATGTATAAAAGGTGAGTGTCATCCTAATATTGGATGTCTCCTTGGGAAGATATGTGTCAACTATAACTGCTGCAATCCCGGACCGACCTGCTGTAATAAGGATGGTGACTGTAAATCAAATATGACCTGCACCCAGAATCATACCTGTGATTGTAAGCCACTCTTTGGAGATTGCAACAATAAATATGATGATGGCTGCGAAAAAGACCTTTGAAGTGATATCAACAATTGTGGAGTATGTAATCAAAAATGTGTCTTTCCCAATGCAGACCCCGAGTGTGTAAACGGTAGATGTCTGATTAAGAATTGCAAACCAAATTTTAAGGACTGCAATCAAAAACCAGAGGACGGTTGTGAAATAGACATTTCAAAGGATATACTTAATTGTGGTGATTGTAATTCACCCTGTTCAGCGGATAATGCAACGGTAAAATGTGAGCAGTCAAAATGTGTAATATCTGCCTGTAATCTCGGATTTGCAGATTGCGATGGGAATTATAATAATGGTTGCGAAATAAATACAAATACTGATAGTAAAAACTGCGGAGACTGCGGAAATAAATGTAAACCAAATGAAATCTGCAAAAATGGCCAATGTAACTGAAGAAGAGATTTCCTCTCCATTTAATTTCTCATATCCCATATCTCTTCCATCTCTAAAAATCTCTCTATCAGATTTAGGTCAGATAAACCCAATATTGATAGCAGATACAGAGAGTGAAGTCTTCATTATTGATGGTTTTAGAAGGTATAATATATTAAAACAGCTCGGGGCAGATCCCATATTTTTCAAAGTAAGACCCTTACATATAGAGAATGCCCTTAATGTATATTTAGCAATCAATCTCGAATCCCGTCGTTTTAATATTATTGAAAAGATTAGAATATGTAGATTTGTCATTTCAAATAAGATTAATATATCTGAACAGACTCTTCAAAAGGCTGGACTTGGAGATATTTATAAGAATAGTGGTCTTTATGAATTTATTGAGAATCTCAATGACAATCTAAAAGATATCATTGTGGAGAAGCGGCTTACAACCTCATTGATAGAAAGGCTTTTAAAAATTGGCTATACAAATTCAGAGAAGATACTCCTTTATGCAAGAGATAAATCTCTAACTCATCAACAGACAAGGGAGGTTATAACTGATTTATATCTACTTACAATGAAAGGTGTAGATATTGGTCAAATTATTAACGCACTCACAGAAATTTCATTTGAAGAACTAAAAAGGAAAATAAGGGGAATCAAAAATCCATTGCTTCAAAAAATGGAAGATGAATTTAAGGATTTTATAAAAGACATTAAGAATCTGTCAATTCATCCACCAGAAAATTTTGAAGGGAATAATTACATATTGGAGGGTAGATTCAGAGATGAGAATGACCTTGAACAGATCTTAAAGGAGATATCAGAGATTAAAGAGAGATGGAAGAGGAATCCAATATTAAAATAGTCATTGATAGTCAATCGCCACGGAATAACTTTGTCAAAGAGATAATAAGAAGGGCACATCTTAACAAAATTGAGATAGTAGAGAATTTAGATACCCAACCAAACCAGAGAGAGAAACTATTATATATATCGTCCCAGAGAGGTTTTATCCGTCCCTGTCCCTGTTCAAAGAGGTATAGATGTTGTAACTATTTTACCATTGATACTATAGAGGGTTGTATCTATGACTGTGAATATTGCATATTAAAATCATTTCTTAATAATTCAAAGATACTCATCAAGGCAGATATAGGAGAGTTGATATCAGAATTAAAAGAATTTACGAGTAGAATTTCGGGTGGTGGATTGACTATAAGAATCGGGACCGGCGAGCTAAGCGATTCACTTGCACTTGAAAATATAGCACCATTTGCACCCATATTGATTGAGGAGACAAAAGAAAATAATAATCTAATTCTTGAATTTAAGACAAAGAGCAGTAATGTCTCTGAAATCTTAAATCTACCACACAATCCGTTAGCAACAATCTCATTTTCAATGACCACACCATATCTCCATCAAAAACTTGAGACCGGAACACCATCCATAGAGAATAGAGTGGTATCTGCAAAGAGATGTGTGGAGCACTCATATAGAGTAGGCTTTCACTTTGACCCAATTATATATTATCAAGAATTTGAAAAAGACTATGATGCCATTATAAAGATGATTTCACAGAACATCCCTCCGGAGGCGATAAGCTGGGTCTCTCTCGGGACAATTAGATTTAACCCCCTAATGTTTGACATATTTAACAATCCAATCCTTTTTGGAGAATATATAACTGACCTTGAGAAAAAGTCAAGATACCCATTTGTCTTAAGAAAAAAGATCTACAGAAGCATTACAAGTATGTTCAACCACTATTTTAATTCAAAGGTAAAATTATATCTATGTATGGAACTGGATATAATGAACAAAATTATATTGGGGAGAACATTTGATTCAGATGAAGAACTAAATAGATATATCATCGGCAAGAATGAATAATTAAAAAATTAGAACAATATCCACCTCATAATGAAATGTATTGATGTTATAACAGTGAACGGAGGCATCACCCGGAGTTTGATTGATTCGCCTAAAAAAGAAGTGAAGATTATGCACAGATTAAAGAATCAGAAATCAGAGATGTATCAGGTCTGACTCCCTGTATGCCAATCTAATAGAAATCTCTTTAGTTTTTCAAATGCCTGTCCGCGATGACTGATCCTATTTTTTATATCAGGAGGCAATTCAGCCATCGTCTTTTTATATTCGGGTAGATAAAAGATCGGGTCAAAACCAAATCCATTGTTTCCTGAAGGCTCAGTGGATATAATTCCATTAACCGTTCCTTCAAACAGATAGTACTCTTCAGGGCTCACCATAAAACAGGCTACACAGACAAATCGTGCCCCTCTCTTTTCAATAGGGACACCGTCCAGCTCTTTTAGTAATTTTCTTATCCGCTCATCTGTAGTAGGGGCATATCTTGCGGAGTGGATGCCCGGTCTATTATTTAATATACTAACCTCAAGCCCAGAATCATCAGATATTACCATCTCTTTATATAATTCATAAATTACGCGGGCTTTAATTAGTGCATTTTCCAAATAGGTACTTCCATTCTCCTCTATCTCAGAATCAAAATTAATCTCTGATAGGTCTTCCACCTCAACAGGAAGTCCATGGAGAATATCCTTTATCTCTCCAGACTTACCTTTATTGCTTGTTGCCAAAATTATCTTATTCATTCAATACAGGTAAATGGAGACTCTTTTAAGAATCTCAAGATATGCTGATAAGGTTTTTTATAAAAGAGGAATCCGTTGTGTCCAATCCCCTCCAGTGCGACAATCTCAAGATTTGGAATATTCTCTTTCTCTGGCACAGAATATGGATATGGTATCAGTCTGTCATCTATGGAGTATATTGCACAAAATCTCACTTTATCTGGAAATTTACTTGAATTGAGCTCCCTGATAAAGGCAGAGTTGGGAGTCAACTGCCAGAGGTTCTGTCCCAGAAAACCTGTTGCAAGAAGCCCCAGATAGGCAAAAGGGGTTCCTCTATGGGGAGAGGCGAGTGTTATCAATGTATGTGTATATTCATCTGCACAAAGTTTCTGAATCATATATCTTCCAATTATTCCGCCCTCTGAATGTCCAATAATAGCTATATCAGGGAGGTTATATCTCTCAATGAGTCTCCTTACTTTTATATTTACAAAAGAGGCGGTCTCCTCTATCCCATCGGTTCGTAATATCTCTAGAAAACCACCGAGATTTATCGTAAAGACATCAAATTTATCCTTTCTCAATCTCTCCTCAAGCACCATCATAACCCTTCTATTGGCACCAAAACCGTAAATCAGGAGAACTGGCTTTTTACAGAATTCAAAGTCTGTGATCCTCTCAATCCCTCTTCTGGATATAGCTGACCTGATTATATCAGTAGTATCATTTACGAGCGTAGTCAGTCTCCTGACCTTTGGAAAAATAGGTTTATAAAAATTAGTAAGTCCCAAGGTAATTGTTAATCTCCCATGGATGAACAAAACCAATATAATTATGCCATTCCTGACGCTTGGCGTCAAGAAAATGATAATGTATATGTTCCCCAAGTGTCTCCTTCATTAAGGTGCTCTTTTCAAATTTATCCAGAGCCTCCCTCAAACTACCAGGTAATTCACCAATTCTATATCTCCTCCTCTCTCTAAGGCTCATTCTGTAGATATTTTTATTGACAGGTGGTGGGGGCTCAATCCTATTTTCAATACCATCCCACCCTGATGCAAGCATTACAGCAAGGGCAAGATATGGATTACACGATGGGTCTGGCATCCTGAACTCAATCCTTGTACCCTTTCCTCTCCTTGCTGGAACCCTGATTAGTGGGGACCTATTCTTCTCAGCCCATGCCACATGCGTGGGCGCCTCATAACCGGGCACCAATCTCTTATATGAATTCACAAGTGGATTCGTAATTGCGCACATCTCCTGCGCATGTTCAATGATGCCACCAATATAATAAAGCGCTAATTTTGAGAGTTGATATTCACCTTTTGGGTCATAAAATGCGTTATCTTTCCCCTTAAATAGGGACTGATGTGTGTGCATACCGCTACCATTTATTCCGAAGACTGGCTTCGGCATAAATGTGGCATGTAATCCAAAGTCCTGTGCCACCTTCCTCACTATTATCTTCAAGGTACAGATATTATCTGCGGTCTTTAAAAACTCATCATACTTAAAATCTATCTCGTGCTGTCCTCTTGCAACCTCATGGTGCCCGGCCTCCACTTCAAAACCCATATTCTCAAGCACATTTATCATTGTCCTCCGTGCCTCTTCTCCTCTGTCAACTGGTGTCATATCAAAATAACTTGCATCATCATGGGTCTCAGTCGTAGGTTTCCCCTCTGGATCCGTCTGAAAGAGGAAAAATTCCATCTCAGTCCCCGCCATCGCAATATAACCAGCCTTTCTTACCTTCTCAATTACCCTTTTTAAGGCCGTCCTCGTGCATCCATCAAATGGTCTCCCATCGGGTGTATATATATCACAGATAAGCCTCGCGACCTTACCCCCCTTCTCCTCCCACGGAAATATCATAAATGTATTCAGGTCAGGGACCAGTGTCATATCCGATTCCTCTATCCTTGCAAACCCCTCAATAGAAGACCCATCAAACATAATCTCCCCATCAAGAGCCTTTTCAAACTGCTTTGGTGGAACCTCCACATTCTTATTTATCCCAAGCACATCTGTAAACTGAAGTCTGAGAAATTTAACACCCTCCTTCCTGATCTCTTTTAATATCTCTTCTCTTTTCATCTCTGCCTCCTTGTTGAGGTACACTATCTCCTTATTTTACAATATTGTCAAATTAAATTTGCAAAATAATCATCATTTATTAAGCAATCTGTAAAAATATGCATTGTATTGCAATAAATAATGGGATTTTTTACCAAAAATACAAAAAATTATTAACACCCAATCAAAATACCCGTGCGGTGTGACCTCTATCACCAGACATTTTTGGCTCATATCCTTCAAATCCATCGGCAGGCCCTTTCTTTACCAATATTTTTATGGTATATTGAATTCATTAAGGAGGTATATTATGAAGAAGATATATTTTCTCAGTATAATATCCTTAATTCTCCTCTCTGCCTGCAATGTAGTTTACTACGCCCCATACCCTCCCAATACAGAATATGTATATTACGGGCATCACCCAATTCCATCCTATATCGGAGGTGGTATGTGTTTTATTGAGGGGAGGCATATCCATAATTATCCACCCGAGAATAACTACTCCTTTTATTACTATGAAGGCATATATTTCTACATTGGCGAGACAGTAGCCTACTTTGGTCCGCACCCCATCCCCTCCCAGTTTGGTGGTGGGATATGTATGATTAATGGATATCATACACACACCTATTATCCTTACGGATCGGGTTATGTATATTATCCGGATGATAATGTCTTCGTATATGTAGATGTGGATATCAATGTAAATAATAGGAGACCATACGAACCGAAGAATAGACACGGTTCATACTCCTCTGGAATACCATATTCGGATACGGGTGGGAGACACGAATATAAGCCCTCATCAGGTGGGACGAATTCATCCGGGACAACATCAGGTTCACAGGATTATTCCCATAAAGGGACATCAGGTGGCTCCTCTACCGGTTCAGGGAGTGGAGCAGGTAGCAGTTCTCAAACTGGAAATTCCACAATACAGTATAATAAAACACCCGATTTCAACTACACACCTCGCAAATATGAACCAGCAAATCCACAGATAGATACTCCATCTCAAACAAATAAGAAGATTGAGAATAATCAGCCAGTTATAAATATACCACAGGATACTAAAAGGAGAGTGGATTTTGATAACAAGCCCACAATAAACACACCATCCCAGACAAATAAAAAGTATGATATGGACAATCCAACATTTGAGCCACCCTCCCAGACAAAAAATAAGATTGAAAAGAATGACAACATTCCTCCCCTGTATGTACCAGACAGTACTCCGAAAAAAAAGGATGACAAATACCCTGTAATCAATACACCATCACAGACAGAGAAGAAGATTGAGAAGAATCAACCGGTTATAAATACACCATCCGATACAAATAAAAGATATAATACAAATCAAACACCGAATATCAATGTTCCAAAAGATACAACAAAGAGACTGGAATTTGGCAATGAGCCCAAGAAATTTGACACACCACCAGTAAAAAGATTTACCCCGGGCACCAATGAGGATAAAAAGAGGGATAGACCACCTCTTGATGTCCCGCAGATAGATACAAAGAAGAAAGACTCTGCAGATGATGATGACGAAAATAATCTGAAGAAGAAGGTATATCAGAAGGACCAGATAAAGGTTCCAGGGGTCAATAAGAAAGTGCCATCTCCAGACCCTGTATCAAAATAATTACCTCAATTTGGCACAGGTAAAATCCAAACTACTCACAAATATTCTTGTACACACCTGTTCAGATAAATTATCATTGAATACTCAAAGATACTGAATTCTTAGAGGAGGCTTTATATAAATATGAATCACATTAGCTTTCGGCAAATTCTACAAATATTTTTAATGAATATGTTTTATAAGGTGATGATAGAGAGGGGATGAGAGAGAAATAAATTAATTTATTAGTTAACAGTAAATCAGAAAAAAGAAAATGCCATTATATACAATTTGTATATCCGTTGTCGGCTTTGAAAACACCTCCTGATTCTCACTAAATTAGAAATTCTTGACATACTCTTCTTGATTTAATATGAAAAATATCCAATGACTAATAAATTTTTATTTAATAAAGTGTATCTTATTTTATGAAAGTAGTAAGAGATGAAATTAAAAAATATCATTATAACAATTACAATTTTAAGTTTATATATTTATGCCTGTAATTTACATCTAAAGTATGTATGTACACCGAGTTGTAATGGGAAGGAGTGTGGGGATGATGGGCGTGGAAGGAGTTGTGGGAGTTGTGGGAGCAATGCGAGTTGTGATTTAAATAGGTGTGTCTGTAATTCTGGATATGCAAACTGCAATAACAGCTGGACTGATGGATGTGAGACAATTGGAGATCCCGGACATCTATGGAGTAAGAGATTCGGGGGGAGTAGTTATGATTATGGTTCTTCCGTCTCAGTGGATACCTCAGGCAATGTATATGGGACTGGATATTTTTTAAGTTCTCTAATAAATTTTGGTGGATGCATATTTAATAGTGCTGGTAGTAATGATATATATCTTTTCAAATATGCACCATGAATGGAAGTCCATTGTCCATGGTCCATAGTTATTTGTTTTGTGATTGTAATCGTTAACATGAACGCTGTATTTTTTCTGGCATTCCTTGCAGATTAAAAGCTGCACTTATGCATAAAAAAATTATCCCGCTTCGCTCCGCCATTTCGCATAAACGGCTCTTGTGGTTTGTGTTATTTTCATTGTGCTATGCTTACGCAGATGCACAAAAGAATAATTCTGCCTCACGCTGTTCGGCAGATAATTCGCACTACATAAATTTTACGAGCCTTAAACAAAAGTTGAATACAAATCCAGATTTGTGAATATTACAGACTTAATCAAATAAAGTTTATGCATTGCACTACGAGGCTACTCTTCGCTTCACCTTGTCGCTAACCTTTTGTTTATCGTCCGTTGTCCACAGTCAACGGTACATAGTTTATAATCCATATTGTCTTATTTATGGTAAATAAAATTGAAGGCTATTTAAGTTAGACGGCATTTTAGCTGGTAATGAGTAGAGGAGAGTAACAAGAATTTGAAAATGTGAATCTATCCATCTAGAATCCTTGTTTTACAAATAGTTAACTTCTCAAATCAGATTATTCTGGACAGCAGTGAAATCAACTAATTTAATTCACTATTTTAATTCTTGATTTTTATAAATAATTGTTGTATTGACTCCTCCAACAAGGAGGTAGTCAGATGAAGAAAGTCATCGCATTGGTAATTGTTCTGGTACTCTTTATTGCTTGTGCTTCACAGAAGGCGGCAGCCCCAACTGCTCCGGAGACACCGAAGGTTGAGACGCCTGCAGCGCCTGCTGCTCCAGCAACGCCAGCCGCACCAGCAACGCCAGCCGCACCGGCTACACCAACAGCGCCTGCTACACCGGATGCTCCAGCAGGAAAGTAATTTAATTCATTTTAATACAGCGTCAGAATCTTATCTGGCGCTGTATCTCTTCTCTCCATTTTTCATCAATTCAGAAAAAGTTCAAAGAAAAGTTCAGGAAGGGTTAACCTATCTTTTCTTTTAGATTAAATTTTTAACAATAGAGATTTACGAAATTAAACCCAGACTTCCCGTGAGTAAAAGTAACAGGTAAAGCAAAAGAGGGGGAAAAATGAATTTATGTTATTTTGATTCACTTTAAACGGATTGAGCATAAATTGAATTTTTGCTTTGCTTATATTGAATTGTTGTGTCATAAAGGGAAATCTATGATGCGTATGGATGATATTTCAAAGAAAAAGGCGTTTCTGACAGTCCTTTTGATATTTATGGTCTGGAGGGGTTCGTTATTTCTCTTTGATTTTATCGGGATGAGTTTTACCTATGAGCGCACCAACAATACAAATAAAGACTATCAGGCATATCCACAGAAGGAGAGATATTTCATTGATGGATGGTTCAGATGGGATTCGGGCTGGTATAAGAGGATTGCCGAGCGTGGATATTATATTGAAGGACAACAGAGTGATGTAGCGTTCTTTCCACTCTTCCCATACCTTTCAAGATATCTGGGATATGTAGTGGGTAATCACTTTCTGGCTGGATTTTTGATCTCAAATTTCTCTACATTGTTTGCAATCTTCTTTATGTATCTGATTGCCCTTTCTATGACTGATGCGGGGCGCGCAAAAAGGTCAATTATCCTTATACTTTTATTCCCGGCCTCATTCTTTCTCTCTGCATATTACACAGAAGGGCTGTTTTTACTTACAATAACGGGGAGTACATACTTCTTCTTTAAGAGGAATTATCTCCTGTCCGGTATATTCGGAATGGCGGCTATGCTTACACGTTCAACAGGATTAATTCTCTTTGTGGCATTCTCCCTCTATTTACTATATGAAATTCTCCAAAAACGAGAGAGATTCTCTATTTCAATGTTATATCTTCTGCTCATCCCTTCGGGACTTCTCATCTTTATGCTGATGCTCAAGGTTCAGGTAGGAGACCCATTTGCATTTTCAAAATTTCAGGCGGGATGGGGGAGACATTTCCTCTTTCCCATCTTTACACCATTTGTAGAGCTGTACAGGGTCAACTGGTCATTTCCGAGAGATGATGTAAATATGCAAAAATTTTTGGAGGCAATTACCTCTATATTATTCCTCATAATTGCTATTATGATGATAGTTAAAAAATATAATCCTGTACTCTGGATGATTCTACTCTTAGGTATCCTTATGCCACTTTCTACTGGTAAGGTAATGTCAATGATGAGGTTTGCCTCAGTCCTCTTCCCTGCATTTTATTATTTATCTGATTTATGTGAAGACAGAAGTGTAGAGCGATTTATAATATTTCTCTTCTCTTTCTTTCTCGCAATTTATAACTTGAGATTTTTAAACTGGTTCTGGGCTGGCTGATATGCACTTTGTAATAAGATTTGAACCGCCGGTGGAAGATGCAAAATACAATAAATATTCGCATATAATACCTGTCATTCCAGATGTTGAGATAGGAGAGGGGGATACGGTGAGCTTCAGGGGGGAGGAGACCCTTACAAGAGAGGAGTTCTATAGTATAGCTGATACACTTGCAAAAAGGGGTGTTGATTTTGTAATTGAGACCACGGGTATTTCATTTATTAATCCCGACAATCTAAAATATATCTTCAAAAGATATAGGATAAAGGAGATAATCATTAAGATATTCAGTCTAAACTTCACGGTAAATGATGATTTTTTTAGAGAGATCGGTACCTCTATAAAATCACTTATGGGATTGGATGCCCTTTTAAGGACTGGATTTAAAGATATAAGTTTAATTACCTACATCTATGAGGGGAATTACTTAAACAGACTCAAGTCCATTTATGATTTTAAGAAGGATAAGGGACTCAAATATTTATATATAGAGCTGGATAACACACTATCCATTGAAAGAAGAAACTCTGTTTTTAAGGAAATCCTCTCCCGATTCGGTGAGCAGGATGATATTATTATAAGGAATAATGATTTTGAGATTAGATTGAGAGATAGAGAGAGAGAGGGTATAGAAATAAGGACTGACAGAGAAAACGGCATCCTGAATCTTGTTTTGAGGAATTTTTGCACAAATAATTGCACATTCTGTACAACAAGGATAGTTCAGATGGCGAATCGTTCACCGCTCCCTTATGATGCAAAAGAGAGGGTAATCAGGGCTATTGGTGAAGCCTCAAAATCTCTTTCAGAGAAGAATCTTTTAGAGATTGTTGCAGTAGAGCCGCTGGAACATCCCGATATAGTTAGTATACTTGAAAAGGCTAATGAGTGTGGATTTGAGGATATCAGATTGCTTACGCATGGGAGATTAATCAGGAGTAAGAAGGAGCTAAATAATTTAAAGAGATTGGGAGTAAGGGAGATGATTCTCCCAATTGCATTTTATTCACCAGAATCCGCTATGGCTAATGTCAGAGACAGAAATGCCTTTTATGATATGATAAATCTTTTGGAGTTGATAAAGAATTACAGAGGTATAGATTTCAGATTCAATATTATGCTCTCCCAACAAAACTACAGAGATATTTACAGGATCATCAGATTTTTAAAAGCGAATAATATAAGTAAATTTAATATCAATCTCGCACTGCCCTCCATTGAGGATGAGAGATTTTATAGACCTTATGCTGTTAAGTTATCGGATTTGGTAGAATATATAAAAGAGAATTCAGGAGATGAACAACTCAAAGAACATATTGTAAAGTCTTTGAGCTCCATTATTCCAGCATGTATAATCAGGAGGTATTTCCCGGAGAGGTTTATAATGGAGATCAAAGATATATATGAGAACATCACCTCCACTTCACTGGCTGCAAGGCGTCCGAGCGCAAAAGCCAAACTCAGGGTTGACTGCAAAGAGAAGATGAACTGCCCGTATGGTAGTTTCTGTGTCGGTGTAAATGAGACATATATAAAATTATTTGGTGATGAGGAGTTTTATTTTTGATGAAGAGGATTGTTTTTACTATCCTGATTCTATTAATGTATGGCTGCGAGAGAAAAGATTACTATTCTGAGATTAAGAGAGATTGTAATTTAGAGAAGGCAGAGAGGATTTTAAGTACATTGTTGTCCAGAGAAGATCCACAGTCAATAAAGGTAATTGATGCTATATCTGAGTGCAATTCAGATATAATGGATAAATTCTTATCTGATATCTATAATAGGTCTGATGAAAAGATAAAAAGGCATATATACCTTAGACTCATAGAGAAGAGGAGCAAGGCATTTTTAGAGACGGCATTTAATATTTTGATAAATAAGGTACAGACAAATGAGGATTATAGCGGTGAATTGAAATATATAAATGAGACAGACCCCGAATTTATAGAGAAGAAGTATAAAGAGCTCACTCATCAAATAGAGGAGGCAAAGAAGAATAAGAATAGATTGGGTCTTGAGATATTGCTGGATAATATTAAAGCCCTCTCAACTCTAATGGGGAAGGGGATAGATGAAGATGGGATTCTGAAAGATATCAATAGACTCAGCCGGGAAGAGGAGAAGGAGAGTCTCTATAGTAAGTTTATTGACGCCACAAATAATCAGGAGATGACAAAGGCATATAATATATTCAAAAGGCTTAAAGAACATAATCTAATATTAAAAGGCGACAACGCAACTAATCTTGAAGAGATATTAAGACAGCTCTCTGAGACAGAGGATAAGTTTTATGAGACCTCTTTGAGACTGGATGGACTTATGATAGAGATTGAGAAGGGGAGGCGCGAGGGAAATACCAATGATGTAAAGAGACTTGAAGAGGAATTGAGGTCTGTAAAATCGGATATGGTCTTTAAGAAGAGGGCACTTGATAGGGCAGCAAAGAGACTTCCCCGTGTGAGAGAACTTTTTGAACAGGTGAGGGTAAAATGAGAAAGGCAATTTTTATTATCTTAGGTTTGATAATTATATCAATTCTCCTCTTTGCACTCATAACCAGGTTTTATCTACCTTTTGAGTGTATTAAAGGAGATAAGTCAGAATGCATCAGTCGGGCGTCTGAATTGTCAGACAAGAATTTGCTCAAAAGGGTCTGCAGTAAGATAGATAGAGATGGTTGTATTACACTCCTTGGTATGTTGCATTCAAAATCAAAGGATGATTTGATTCCATATATAAGCGACGACTATTGTAATCAGAATATTTCCGCATTCTGTGCATTTTCTTCAATAGCATATAGCACTGATGGAGATAGTAGTAACGCACAGAATTTTGCACTGAAGGGTTGTGATTTAAATGAGGGGGTGAGCTGTGCTATTTTAGCAGGTATAGAGCTGGACAACGAGAAAGACGAAGACGCCTTAAAGAGCTCCCTTAAGGGTTGTCTTCTGAACTCCGCAGCCGCCTGTGCGATAGCCGGGACAATACTCATTAATAAGGGTGAGGAGAGGGAGGGGATGCAGTTTATTGATCGGTGTTGTGAACTGGGTGGCGAGGAGTGCTGTAATTAGAAAATTTTGCCGATTTTTTGACAGGATAAAAATTTGATTTATAAAGAAGATATGAGGGACTCAATAATAAAAATTGTCAGAAGACATACAGAGACCGGAAAGAGGATATTCAGATTTTACCTAATTTTTCTCTCTATACTGATAACGGTAGTATTTATCTGGGGACTTACAAATGTAAAGAGAGATATCAGAATTGATAAACGGATTATTGAGGACTTTGAGAATAAGAGTATAGAGGAGCATTTTCAGGAGATAGATGGAATCTGTGGAATTGATATCTCCCAATATAAGATTGAACCCACAAAAATTGTTTTTGAAAATGGAGAGTATATATACAGATATCCTGATAAAAAAATTGCCCACCTTACCATTGTGCCTGAGATGCAAAACATATTGAAGAAGAATCTTGAAACCTATTCGCTGCCATTTGCGGGCGCAATTGTTCTGGATGCATCAACGGGTAAGATTTTAGCTATGTATGAGAAGAGGCGGGATAGCCGATACTCAATCTTTAGGACATATAAAGCCGCCTCTGTGTTCAAGATTATTACAATGGAGTCTCTGCTCTCGGAAAAGAATATAAATACAGATGAACAGATGTGCTATTATGGTGGGAAGAGAAGTATTGAGAGAAGGCATCTCATTGAAAATCCAAAAAAGGACCATAAATGTTTAAATATAAATAAGGCATTGGGACACTCTGCAAATGTGATATTTGCCAGACTTGCTTATAGATATCTGGACAGAGAAATTCTTAGAAATCACACTACAAATTTTGGTTTCTTTGAATCTATCCCGGTTGAGTTTGAGGTGGAGAGGAGTAATATCAATATCCCATCGGAGAGGGAAGAACTCGCATATACAGCAGCCGGTTTTGGAGAGACCTATATCAGTGTACTTCACGGGGCAATCATTGCATCCATCGTCGCAAATAACGGGATATATGTAAAGCCTTCAATAATAGAGCAGATAGAGGATGATGAACAAAATATATTATATCAACACATCAGGACAGAATTCAAAGAGGTCTTTTCAAAAGATGTGGCGAACAGACTTAAGGAGATGATGAGATATACAATTACAGAGGGGACTGCCCATAAATTCTTTGCAAAGAGAAGACCTGTTGATTTTATCAGGGAGATACCTGTAGCAGGGAAGACTGGTTCAATTGCAGATAAAGGGAGTAATTACACGGAATATAACTGGTTTGTAGGATTCGCACCAGTAGATAATCCCAAATATGTCATCTCTGTTATTACAATAAATTCTGAGAACATCTCTGCAAGGGCTACCTTATACGCAAAGAATATCTTAAATGACCTGTTCAAAATAAAGACAACTAAATACAAATTATCTGATGGCAAATCAGGAGAGATTCTGGGTATAAGATAGGATTATAGCTCCATTGATGGATTTGCAAAGACATTCCTTAAATTATCGTAAGAGCCCCTGACTATTCTTCTGACAGCAGCGGCGGCTATCATAGCGGCATTGTCTGTACAAAATCTCCTCTCAGGGAAGAAGACCTCAATCCCATAGCCTTGAGCGTTTTTTATAAAATAATTTCTTATATAGTTATTGAATGCCACACCGCCAGAGAAGAGGACCTTTTTGATTCCAGTATTCTTAGAGGCAATTACTCCCTTTTCAAAGAGCGTTTTTGCAACGGCAAGCTGAAATGATGCAGCCAGATTATTTCTATCTTCCGGGTTTTTTATAGGATACTTTCTTATGTAATCTATTACAAATGTCTTGAGTCCCGAAAAACTCATATCCACTCTATCTGGCATAATATCAGGGAATGTAATTGAATTTTCATCTCCCCTTTGTGCACACTTCTCTATCT
The DNA here is from genome assembly GCA_049969675.1 of Myxococcota bacterium. Lineage (GTDB taxonomy): Bacteria > Myxococcota > SpSt-1050 > SpSt-1050 > SpSt-1050 > SpSt-1050. The sequence goes on from JBMFOP010000001.1 coordinate 94,754, forward strand.
CTGGACCACCAGGATAACCCAATCCAAGTACGCGCGCGACCTTGTCAAATGCCTCGCCTGCCGCATCATCAAATGTGGTCCCAATCTGTTGATAGTTGCCCCAATCTTCTACAATATAAATATTTGTATGCCCACCGGAGACTACCATCCCTATAAATGGTGGTTTGAGCATATCACCTGAGAGTCTTATTGCTGCAAGATGACCTTCTAAGTGATTTACTCCTACAATAGGTTTGTTGAGGGCAAAGGATAATCCATTTGCGAATACTACGCCTATTAGCAATGAACCCATAAGTCCCGGACCGTTTGTAACAGCGATGGCGTCTATCTCCTCAATATTAAGATTTGCCTTTGATAGAGCCTCATTCACAACAGGATATATCTTGAGTATATGATTTCTGCTTGCAATCTCAGGAACCACACCGCCATATCGGGAGTGAATCTCTACCTGAGATGCAACTATGTTTGAGAGGACATTAAAAGATGTATCAATTACAGCAGAGGAGGTTTCATCACAGGAAGATTCAATACCGAGGATATACATTATTTGAAGTATTCAATGTTTATATCTAAAAAGATATTATCTCTCTCCTCAATAGTCTTGAGCCACTCAAGATTTACTGAATGAGATTTGACCTCGTTATATATTCGGGTAAATCTCAGTATATGGTCCGAAAATCTCTTATGCGCATATCCTACAGCGGTTCCGGTCTTCATTATGAATGCCCAGTCGCTGCTCTGAGCAAGGAGTAGTTCTCGAGCCGCCTGCCTGATTGCCCTATCGTCAATCTCATTTTTGCCATAGTAATAATTGGCAAGTTCATTCATCCTCTTCTCTGCCATATGCAGGTGTGGATATATCCAGGCATTTGACCCCTCTACCCATACCTCATAATAACCTTTATTACCCCATGAGGAACGGGCGGGATTGACTATCTGCTGTGTTGGATACTGCCTGAGATATTCGGATAGAGATAGGGTTTTGAAGACCTTCTGGTCATAATAGGATTTTCTAAAGAAGAAATTTAAGAAGTCAGGGCCCTCGAACCACCAGTGCCCAAACAGTTCAGCATCATAGGGTGCAAGTACAATAGGCTTTATACCAAGTTTTGAATGCAGATATTCAATCTGTTTCTCTCTGTTAAACATAAAGTTACCTGCATGGATAGCGGCTTTATGTATTGCCGCATCTCTATTGTATGGTTCTTTGTGCTTTGTCTTCCCGGTGATTCTGTAATATTTTACTCCAGTAAATACCCTGATGCCATCGGGGTGGATATATGGCTTGATGTAGTCATAGTCCAGATCAAATCCCACATCCCGATAAAAATCTCTGTAATCATAATCTCCCGGATATCCCTCATCTGCACTCCAGACCTGCTTACTTGATTCGGGGTCTCTTCCATATGCGGCTATCCCATAGGGGGTATATATCGGGGCATATACACCAAATATCGGAGTGGGTCTCCCATATAAGAGCCCGTGTGTATCAAGAATGAAGTACCTTATCTCAGCCTCAAAGAGGAATCTCTCCACACCGTTGAAATATGCACATTCGGGTAGCCATATCCCCTTTGGGTCTCTTCCAAAACATCTTCTGTGATAATCTCTGGCGGTCATTATCTGGGCTCTTATTGCCCATGGGTGCTCCTCCATAAGAGGAAGAAAGCCGTGTGTCGCCCCAACGGTTAGAATTTCAAGATATCCTGCATCCTGAAACCTCTTAAATTGCGAGATGAGGTCTCTCTTGTACTTCTCTTCAAAGAGATAGCGGAGTTTCTGAAAACGTGTATGATAAAACCAGGCGAGGTTATTGAATTCAGGCTGATGTCTGGTACGTTCAATCTCTTTACCTGTCAGGTCTATCAACCTATAAAGATGTTTGAGATATCTATCTCTTAGCAACTCATCGTTCATCATTGAAGCCAGAGATGGAGAGATGGTCATATTCAGTCTGAAACCTATTCCATCCTGAGCCAGACCTTCAAATATTTCAAGTAGTGGGAGGTAGGTCTCTGAAATCGCCTCATAAAACCAGTCCTCTTCTAAAAACTCATCATATTCGGGATGTCTTACAAATGGGAGATGTGCGTGTAGTAAAAGTGCTACATACCCTTTTTCGTCAAACACAATAATTTACCTCTCTTTTATCAGGTTTTCTGAGGAGAGATTCCAATGGAGCTCCCTTCTCAGTCTCTCAAGTATCTCCTCTGAGCCCTTAAGATATCTTCTTATCCCTTCACCATCAGGTCCCCAGAGTTCTTCAAGCAACACCGCACCTTCATGAAGTGGAGATATGTACGGGAATGGGAGATTGGCACCTTCACTCTGAAGTTTAGCGAGCAGATATGCCAGCTCAGATATATCTCTCAATCTGGGTCCTAAAATCTCCTTAATACGGGCCAATGGAAAATCAAATGGTATCGTCACAAATTTTACATCACCAGTTGATGTGGATGCTGGCGGCATTCTAATTGTTCTGGACCTCAAAATTGGCAGAAAACCATACTTGCTCTTGACCACTATCTCAACCACAAAGTCTTTTTCTGGTGCATCTACAAATGCATACCAGTTTCGCGTTCCATATGGAATCTCATATAAAAGGTATCTATTGGCATTTCCACCGTCGTAGATAATATCTGTTACATCGTTAATTTTTATATAAAGCTTATTGTCCACACTCTGAGTCAGGTAATGCCTTATTGTATCTCTTGCGAGGTCCCAGTAACAGAATATCCATTCAGGGTCTCTTGCTACCACAAAGATTGTATCTACCTCATATGATTCGGGAAGTGTACCGAGTGCCTCCTCAATAAACTTCCTCCTTGACATATCGCCCATATCATATTTGGAGGGCTCCACATCCCCGGTCCCGTGAACTGGCTTTTCGGATACCTGCTCAAGAACTATACGGGCCTCCGGCTCCTTTTTGAATTTCTCTCTTAGAATCGGGGATTTCTTTATAACAGAGACGCTCTTCTTTATACCTTTTGAGACAGACTTTACTTTTTGTGCAACCTTTTTAGTCTCTTCAAGTCTTTCTCTTGCAATCTTCTTTGTCTTTTCAATACTCTCTTTTGCAACCTGTCTGGATTCCTCTACCTTCTTTCTCGTAACCTTTTGCGCCTCTTCTGCCTTTGAGGAGATCCCGGCTATAATTTTTGCAAGCTGCAGACGGGTCATATTCTTCGTGACCTCTGCCTTTAGCTTCTGTGCAAGCTTTAAGAGCTCCTCCTTGGACTTTTTTAATAAATCATTCTTTGCATCGCTGGTCTTCTTACGAGGCATCACAGACCTCCTTAATTGAGGCTGAAATATTAAGCCCTGAATAATAAAGAGTCAACTCAAAAATTCAGGCGGGGATATCGTCCTTATTCTCTTCTCTTATGAGGGCGAGGATTGAATGATGCGGAACAATTAGATATTTCTTCCCCTGAAAATCTATCTCCACAGAAGAGTCCCTGACAAATATAGCGTGATCCCCTTCCTGTGCCTGAAGAGGGATATATTTAACATCCTTAAGCTTTGCGCCACTCGAGAATTCATATATTGAGCCGGGGTCATACACCGCATACCCGGGACCCGTCTTTATTACCTTTCCAGATAAGACCTTCTCTTTCTCCTTGACTGTAGGGGGTAGATATAAGCCACCATCGGTCTTCATATTCTCCACGTCTGGTTCAATCAGGACCTTATCTCCTACTACAATAATATTTCTCTTCACATCCATAGCTTTAAAATACAGAGAGTTTTAGAAATTGCAATAAGAATTTATTTAGCAATCATTTCTTAACCAAAGCCGTTTGTTTTGGGACAAATAGACATATTCTTATGGGTGCAGAGGAGGTCTCCGAATATTATTACGATGAGGCAAAGAATGTACTGAGTCTAAAACTCAAACCTGCACAATCATTAAATCCATATACAAAGTTTGAGCACAGATTCTATTTTATGTCCCAGAGGGGTATAGTGTTGAACGACTGGATATTGCAGGGGATAAAGTCCTGCTGGATTATAATCAGAATGATGAACTTCTTCTTGCAAAAGCAACTCCTCAGAAGTCTACCGAGATTACATTAAAGGTCTATTTTATAAAAAAGTAGAGGAGTGTTGTAGAAAATTCTTAAAAAATATTGAGTTCATTTTAAAAATTCAATATCTTTGAGGCCTCCATTAAAATTTATTCTGCATATATGTGATTTGTCTTTTTAGAACATATTTGATATACCTATCTCACAGAGGAGTTTTTATGAAGTATATTATTGTATCAGATTTGCATCTCTCAACTGAGGAACTTCTGGACGATTTCTATTCTGATGAAGAGTTCTCACAGATGCTCTCTCTCATTACAAAAGAAGAACCCACCACATTGATACTCAATGGTGATACAATAGATTTTTTACAATCCAGCCCTGAAGAGATAAAAGATACAATAAGTCCACCAGATTTACTATACAGCACCCCGGAATCTGCGGCGATGATTTTAAGGCGAGTATATCAGAGGCATAAATTATTCTTTGAGGCCCTGACAGACTTCTTGAAAAAGCCAGAAAATCGCCTGATAGTACTCAAGGGGAATCACGACGCCGAATTTGCCTATGAATCTGTCAGGAATCTTTTTTGTGAAATTATAGGTTTGGAGTACAAAGATAGGATCCTATTCCCCGAATATGGATATTACATTGAGGAGAAAGGTGTCTATGTAGAACATGGCAATCAGTACGACAAACTCAACTCATTTTCAAACTTTCAATCCCCATTTGCCGATTCAAAGCGAAGACATATTGAACTCCCATTCGGCTCCATACTCGTCAAGGTCCTCTGGAATAGATTGGAAAAGTCATTTCCCTTTATTGATAAAATAAGACCTATGACGGCATCTATCAGTCTTGCCATCGCCCAGCGCCCGCTCTTCTGGGCTTTTAGATTTGATTACTTCCTTGATATGTTCTTTCATATGGCAAAGAGGGATTTCTCCCTCTCCACGGTAATCAGGAAATCGCTTGATGAGAGTAGACTCACAAAGCCAGAGAGGATATCTGCCTCTCTAACAAATCTTCTGCACTTTGGTGGAACCACACTGCTAACAGTCCTATTTATGATATCATACTTCTTCATAAAAGGTCTCTTCTTTCTGGATGTAAGCAAGAAATCCAGTGTAAATTCAGCACTCAACTTTACAATTAATTCTTTTATGGATTTCTTAATCATTATTGGTATTGCTGTTATGTTTTATATTGTTGCAAAGATATTTTTTAGATTCCTCGGTAAGAAAATGGCAATAGCATATCCAATAAGTATCATCTACAGGGTCTTAATCGGGGCATCCTTCGGATTTATACTCTTCGGATTTATCAAATTCTTCTGGATCCCGATTTTAATCATTCTAATTATAGCCCTCATAATTGATATACACAAATCTATTACAAAAGAGATCTCAAATCAACCAGAGGAGATTGAGAAGCCATTTGAAGAGGAGATTATAGCGGCGAGAAAGATTCTAAAAATCCCTGAACTCAAATTTGTGATCCTTGGACATACACACCTCCCCCGATTCCTGATGGTAGATGAACTCAAATATCTGATAAATAGCGGAACCTGGATTTACAATCTGGACCTTTATTCGCTTGAAAATAGAAACTTTATGCAGACCTTTGTCATTATTGATAAAGATGAAGTCTCTCTCAATGTATTTTATGGTCTAAAAGGCTACGCAACCTTAAAGTCCACCTCAATTAAGAGAGAGATTTAAAATATTCTACCGTCTGAATAAGACCTTCTTTAAGAGGGGTCAGCCCGTTTATCCCCAATATAGTCTTTAAAAGGCCATTGGATATAACGGACCTTCTCTGCTCTCCGAGTCTTGCAGGTGCATATATCGGCTCAAGAGAGGCTCCTGTTATCTCATTTAAGAGAGAGTAAATTGTATTTACATCAGTCTCAATACCTGTTCCAACATTGATAGCTCCATTATAATCTGACAGAGTCGCCGCCATATTAGCCCTTACGACATCCACCACAAAGACATAATCACGAGTCTGTCTTCCATCTCCATAGATAGTGCACCTTTGACGGGCAAGCAGTCTATTAGTAAATATTGCCACCACTCCAGCCTCACCGAGAGGGTCCTGACGCGGTCCATAGATATTTGCGTATCTAAGTGCTATATACGGAAGCCCAAATATACGATTGTAATAGCTGAGATACTTCTCAGAGGTCAGTTTACATATCCCATAAGGACTTTCTGGATTTTGAGGATGAGATTCATCAGCAGGAAAGTATGTCTGCTCACCGTAAGAGGCACCTCCGGAGGAGGCAAAGATAAATTTCTTAATACCAATATCCCTGACAGCCTGAAGTAGATTGAGAATTCCTAATATATTCACCTCTGCATCAAATTGAGGGTCTTCTACAGATTTTCTCACATCAATCTGAGCGGCATGATGATTGACTATCTCGGGCCTAAAATCCTTCACCACTTTTAAGACTGTGTCAAAATCCCTTATATCTGCCTTTATAAATTTTGCCTTTTTATTTATATTCTTCTCTTTTCCAGTTGTAAGATTATCCAGAATAATTACATCAAACCCTCTTTCAATATAGGCATCGGCTACATTTGAACCTATAAACCCCGCCCCACCGGTGAGAAGTACCTTCATTATTACTTTCCAATCTGACCGGGAAGATTGATCTGCTCTGCCAATTTATCCTTATTTGCATCTAAAACGAGGTCAATCCCCTGTCTTATATATACCGCAATCGGCACATTCGTCTTCTGATGTAAAAGTTCAAGTTTTCTCTTCTGCTCCTCTGTTATATACACCGTCGTTGAAATTTTTTTCTTTGCCATAATATTCACTCCTGAAATAATTTAGTTATGTTGCCATATATAACATAACTTATAGTGTAAATAATATACAATCTTTTTATAATATCAAGTAAAATCTTCCATTCTCATACAAAAACTCCATTGACTGATAGATAGTGGGAGGCGGTATCTGGCACCCTATGTGCTAACACCTTGATTTTATTAGATATTTTGTGGGTTCTATTAAACAGACCGATATTTTATACTCCACATCAATTACCCCAACTAATTATTGAAAGTGGAACCTAAACTGAGCGATTATTTTTTTGTAAACTCATTATATGTCAATGCACTGTTTAACCATAAAAACATTTTGTTGAACCAGAAGGTCCTTCAATATGAGGATATATATCAATACCTCTGATAAACCCAACAAGGATCTCAATCCTCCCATAGCAGTGAATGTCTCATTAATATCCTCAACAGAATCAATTTGTTGTTGGAAAATCTCTCTATAGAGGCATCAAATTGCTCTATGACAAATATAAAAATCACTTTAATGGATAAATTAAGATACTCTGCTGAAAACAAAGATGTTTAATAACGACAACAGAATTGCAGAGTAGATGGCTGCAAAAATATCATCCAGTAGAACAAATAGAGGGCTCTTAATCCTGTTTGCCCAATTTGCGGGGAAGGGTTTTAGTATATCAAAAAACCTGAACAGAATAAAACCGCTCAAGATGTTTATTAAATTGATGTTCAAAAAATAGAGCGGGATGTATGTAATAAAGATGCCAATAATCTCATCAATTACTATCTTTGGTGAATCCACATCATTATAATATATACCTGTAAATCTTGATGCCCATATACCTATAAAGAAGATTACCAGAATAGTTAACAGGTAAATAAAGAAATTTAAATTTGATAATCCAAGGAATAGGAAAACTGCCAGAACTGAGCCGGCAGTGCCGGGTGCAACCGGAGAGAACCCGGAGCCAAATCCAGTTGCAAATATCAGAGCCATTCTATCCGTTAGTTTCATCTCTTTGCCCTACTTTCAAAGAGAAAAATTAGAGCAGGGAGTGTGATCAGTGCATTAAAGATGCAGGTGAGTTCTCCTATCAATGCAATCTTTCCAAAGCCTCTTAGTGCCAGAGAATCACCAGTGAGAAGTACACCATAACCTATCTGAGTGGTGAGGGAACAGAGCAGGACAGCTACCCCAACTCTTGAAATCACCTTCTCAATACTGCCAATCCCCTCCTGTCTATACCTCTGAACAATATTAAAGGCATAGTCCACACCGACACCGAATGTCATCGGGAGAACCACAAAATTAAAGAAGTTGAGTTTTAAGTCAAATAATGCAACCAATCCCAGCATCCAGATTACACCAACGAAGAGTGCTGATGAGACAAATAGAAAGTATCTCATTGACCGCAACAGGATGAAAATAAATATCAATATAGTTAGAAGTGAAAGAATGGTTGTTATAGGTCCATCCTTCTCTATCAATCGCAGCAGGTCTGCAAACACAATCGCGTCTCCACTGGAGGTTACCACCTTCCCATTTTCAAGTGTAATCTCTCTGATGGTATCTGTAAAACGAAAGAGATTTACCGCATTCCATAGATCCTTTCCGGCGGCTGGGGTTACATAGACAAATTTACCAATATTACCCTGCTTATCTGTAAATTGTCTCTTTATCTTTTCTGGCAGATTCTCAATCTCCACCCTTTCAGGATTGAGATATTTCTTAAAATTGAGAACCTTCTTCTTATCTTCTTCACCCAACAGATTAATTGTATCTTCCTTTAATAGTTTTCTTATGTCTTTAATGACATTCAGCTTCTCATCCTGCTCTTCTGGTATATATGATAGGATTGATTTGCAGTCATTTATTCCAGCATTTTCGCCATGCTCTCTCTTCTTTTTATACAGGGCATCACAGATCATCTTCCCCTCCTGAACAGACTCCGAGAGTATGACAGATGGAGTAAGGGATGTGCCCATAATCTTGCTCACTCTATGGTCAAGTACTGCTGTACCTGATTCAAGTGATGATTTGGTCCTGAGGTTGGACATATCATATTCAAGGAAATTAGGGATAAATCTTATTATAAGTATAACCGAGATGATTGACAGGATAAAACATACCACTATAAGCGGCACCCTGAGGCGATATATTGTCTTATAGAATGGCAATCTCTTCTCCATTAAAAATATCTCACCAGCCTTCTTTGAAGGAAACCTCTCTTCAATCAAAATCAGCATCGCCGCAAGGAATGTGTATGATAACAGCCACGCAAAGAATATCCCGATAAGCCCGATAAACCCAAACTGTGTAAATGACTTTACCTCTGCAAAGAGGAATATGCCAAAGGCTATCGCGGTAGTACCTGATGCACCAATAGTTCCAATCATAGTCCCTGTAATGGCATTTCTCAAAGCCTCCTGAATATCCTTTCCGAGTCTCCTCTCCTCATAAAAACGTGCGAGCATTATTATGCCGTAGTTTATGCCGGTTCCTGCAATAATTGCACCCATAAATGCGGTAACAGTATTTACATAGCCGATAACAAAATAGGTAATAGCAAATGTAATCAGAACTGCGACTGTGATATTCAGCCCTAAAAGAAAGACTGATATCAGATTTCTAAAGAAGATAAAGATTATTAACCCAATCAGAGTCAGGCATAAAAGGGCGGTACCAAAGATATCTTTTTTGAGTGTCTCGTACTCCTCAAGGCTTATCTTATAAGAACCGGTAAAGGCGAATTTGAGATCCTTATGATATTCTGATGGATTAAGCGAATTTATATCCTCCTCAAGCTGTGTCAGAAGCCTCTTTGATTCCTTCATATCCATTGACTTCCCTGTGGGCTTCGCAATAATCGCCAGGAGTCTCCCCTCTTCACCTGTATAATATCCATCTATATATTTTTTGTATGAATCGGTCTTTCTGCTATATTTTTCCTCTATATCATCAAAAGAGATTCTGGCATCCTTCTCAAGGGCGCCAGAGATATCTACAAATAGAGGATTATTCTTCATCTTGATGGCATTAACCTTTCTCTCTAACCTGTCTGATATATCTTCAAGCTCATCCAGACTCATATATAGAGCGGCATTCTTCTCATAAAATTCCCTGATGTCATCAACTTTATAGTCTATGTATCTAAAATTATCTCTGTATTTTTCATTCAATATCTTAACTACATCCTCTGCAAATCTCTCCGATGCCTTCACATCCGGCGATTCAATAGCAATAAAGAGATTACCTGTACCACCCACCCTCTCAATAATCTTTTTTAAATCTGTGACCGACCTGAAATGCTGCGGGAGCAGGTCAACAAAATCACTCACCAATCTGAGTCTGGAAGTATAATAAATTGAGATACCAGTTATAATAATAAAAAGCAAGACTACATAAGTCGCCCTTTTATAGATAAAGTCGCTATAAAGGTTAAGTTTTTCTGTGATATAGTTAAAAAGCTTCATTAATATGCCCCTTTCTAAGTCATTTCATTGAACGGAGCCTCTCATCTGCAATTCTGTAGATATCTGATGATGGAAGGGTGATTGCCTTTATATAATTTAGCTTTTTCTTTGCCTGCACTTCATCTCCCTTTGTGAGGACAAGGTTTTCATATTCCTCCTGCGCGATTCTCTCAAGTTTGTTAAAAGCCTTCAGGACATCCGGGTGTTTGGGATTCACTCTGTATGCAGACAAGAAGCTATTAAAAGCCTCCTCATAAAGACCCTTGTCAAAGTTCTGATACCCCAATTTGAGATATACTTCAATGAGCTGCCTCTCAATATCCTCTCTAAATGCAGATGGCGGATCCGATGGGACAATCTTTGTATCGTTCTCAAGTACCTCCTTAAAGGCACTGTCTGCCTGCTTTACATCCCCCTGAAGCATTGCGCTCTGTCCCTCTCTATATTTACCTTTGATCTTGAAGATCCTGAGTTGAATCTCCTCAATCATAGCCTTCTGCTTCTGATACTCCTTCTTCTTTAAGAGCTTTGAGAGCTCCAGAAGGGCGTTATCTGGTTTGCCGATATAATAATAGACCACCGCCTTTGTTATCTCTTCATCATTGTAAATTGGAAATATTATTGTATATGGGTCATTCTTAAGTGCACCCGATTGAGAACTCTTATCAACAAATTGAGAGAGGTCTATTGGGGTAAATTTTATCTTCTTCTGTTTCATTATCTTCTCAAGTTCGCGCTTCTCACTGATAAGGTCGGATGAGGTCGGATTGATCTTTGCAACTTTCGGGATTAAGTCATACGCCTCCTTATACCTCCTCTGCCTCCTGAGTTTGAGCATGTCTGATAACATCATACTGAATAGCTTTGAATTGATGTCTTTGAGCCTCTGGGAGGCACTCTCAAAGAAGATAGAATCAGATGGGATCTTACCGAGGATCTCCTTTGCCTCATCAATCCTCCCTATTGAATACTTCATATCTCCCGACTCAAGCATCTCCTTATACTTAAATTCATTCTCAATCTTTGCCTTGAGCTTCAATCCATCATCATTTATGGGGTCCAGGTCCAGAAGCTCTGTCAAATATATCTTTGCGCCCTTGAGGTCTCCCTTCTCAATATTCTGCCTGACCTTATTTGCAAGTTCGGATATCTTTGTATCTACACTCTGAGATTTTGAATTCTGATCTACTTTTAAGCCCTGCTCTATCATCCTCTTCTGCTCTGCCCTCTTTTTAAGTGAACCAGCCACAACGAGGATAAAGAGTAGACTGAAGACGGAGATGAGCACAATTATCATATTCTTTGAGAATTTTAATCCGCCTAACTTTTTATCCCCTTTCAAATTGGTTTTGGGTGATAGTGTATCAACAAATTCAAACTCTACATCCCCAAACCTTACAATATTTCCATTCTGTAAAATTGCATCCTTTATTCTCTTCCCGTCAACAAATGTCCCATTTGAAGATTCAAGGTCCGAAATCTTTACAATCTCCTGACTCATATCTATCTTGATAACGGAGTGCCTTCTGGAGACTGAATTGTGAGTAATTACAATATGATTTTCATCCACCCGCCCAACGAATATCTCATCCTCCTCAAGCGGGATGACCTCCCCTCTGAATGGTGGTGTGAGTCCCTTAAGGTAGAATCTCGCTGGCTTCTCCTCACTCTCTTCCTCATCGGAATAGATAACATTTAATGTAAACTCACCAATGTGAATCGGCTCTCCGGGCTTTACGAGCGCCGCCTCATTAATCCTCCTGCCCTGCACAAATATCCCATTTGAAGAACCGAGGTCTTCAATAAAGACCTGAGAATCCCACATATAGATTCTTGCATGTCTTCTCGAGACCGCCGGCGAAGTTAGAATCACATCATTATCAGAATCGCGTCCTATAAGTAATTCACCCTTTGAGAGCGAAAACTTCTTGTTGCTTCCATCGGGATATGTAACCAGCAATTCTTCCATAAACTTTCCTCTGATATATCAATTATTTGAAGATTGATAGGTCCAGTTCAATCCCCCTCTGTCTCAGTTCATCATAGAACCTGGGTATAAATCCAGTGGCTACAAATTCACCCAGCACCTTTCCATTCTCATCATAACCCTGCTGCTTAAAGAGGAATATATCCTGCATTGTGATAATATCTCCTTCCATTCCGGTAATCTCAGAGATATGAGTTACCTTTCTTGAACCATCCGAGAATCTGGACTGGTGCAGGATTATATTTATTGCAGAGGACACCTGCTCTCTAATCGCCTTTACTGGCAGATCAATACCAGCCATAAGGACCATCGTCTCAAGTCTCGCGAGCGCATCTCTCGGTGAATTTGCGTGTACAGTGGTAAGAGAGCCGTCGTGGCCAGTATTCATAGCCTGTAACATATCCAGCGCCTCGCCTCCTCTGCACTCACCTACAATTATTCGGTCTGGTCTCATTCTGAGGCAGTTTCTGACCAGATCACGAATGGTAATCTGTCCCTTCCCCTCAATATTGGGTGGTCTGGACTCAAGTTGCACCCAGTGCTCCTGTCTTAATTGCAACTCCGCTGCATCCTCAACTGTAATAATCCTCTCATCATTTGAAATAAACTCACTCAATGCATTTAATGTTGTGGTCTTACCTGATCCAGTTCCTCCAGATATCAGTATATTTCTCCTGTAAAAGACACAGACCTTCAAGAACTCCACCATCTCAGGGCTTATTGTATTTGACCTTATGAGGTCATCCATTGTGAGTTTATCTTTCCTGAACTTTCTTATAGTGATGGTCGGTCCCTTTATTGCGAGTGGAGGAATGATGGCATTTACTCGGGAGCCATCTTTGAGCCTGGCATCTACAAGCGGACTGGATTCATCTATCCTTCTTCCGAGAGGGGCTATGATTCTCTCTATCACACCCATCACTGCCTGGTCAGAAGAGAATGTCTTATCCGTAAGATATAACTTGCCATCTCTTTCAATATATATCTGTCTTGCCCCATTCACCATAATTTCAGTGACAGACTTATCTGCAATAAACTCTTCAAGCGGCCCAAGACCCAGGGCCTCATCCACTATCTCTGAAACTATCTTTGCCTTATCAACACCAGACGGATAGTTCCCCTCAGATTGTAACTGGTCTACTATCTGTGTAATCTTCTCTCGTGTCCTCTCGTATAATTCCGCTTCACCGAGCTTGCTGATATCAACCCTTCTTAAGTCCATCGCCTCAATCAGTCTTGAATGCACCTCTCTCTTGAAAGCAGAGATTATCTCCAGATCCTGATTCTTTGCCTGAGACCTCTGTACTGCAGGGGGATTCCGGGGCATATTTGTCTTTGCCGATGGAGCTACCGGCGGAGGGGGCGGCGTCCTCTGCCTTACCTCTAACGGAGCCGGTTTGGGGGCTGAGCTCAGAAGGACAATCTCATATTCACCTATGCTTATCACATCATTGGGCTTTACAACCACCGGGCCATTAATCTGCTTCCCATTTACAAATGTACCGTTTGTACTCCCCAGATCCATCAGCACATATCTGCCGTCCTTAACCAGAAATCTCGCATGCCTCTTACTCACACTTGGAACGGGAAGGACAAGGTCGTTCTCCTGTGCCCTTCCGATAAATATCGTCTGCTTATTTATCTCCTCAATCCTCTCCTTGCCCTGACCTGAAATCTTCAACCTGAACATAAAAACCTCAGAAATAACTAATCAAAGATATTGAATTTGACCTCACCCTTCGCCTTCTTGTATCTCGCCTTTATATCATCTATCATCTCCTTCACCCTCGGGGTATTTGGTGAGACAATCCTTGGAGTTACAAAGATTGCCAGATCCGTCTTCTTCTCCTGAAAATTTCTGGATTTGAAGAGCTCACCAATTATCGGTATATGTCCCAAAAGTGGGAGTTTGCTCACATCCTTTGATTCATCATTGTGAAATAATCCAGAGAGAATAATCGTCTCACCGTGTTTTACAGTCACTTTGGTAGATATCTTCCTCATCTTAAAACCGGGTATAGAGACACCAGAATTCGGGAGCATAATTGAAAGCGATCTATCCACATCACTTACCTCAGCATCTATACTCGTCTGAATATTCCCGAGAGAATCTGCATTTGGAGTAATCTCAAGCTTAACCCCAAAGTCTTTATATTCCACAGATGCAGAATCTCTGGTGATTAACGGAATAGGGATCTGACCACCTGATAAGAAACTCGCCTTCTCACCACTCGCAGAGATAAGTTTTGGCTGTGCAAGCACCCTTGAATATCCGTCATTAAATTGAAATCCAAATGCAAAATCTGCACCTGCTGATGCGATTCCATTTGTAGTTATCTGCCTTGAAGACTCCCCCGAACCTTTGATAACATTCACATCCTGATACTGAATGTTCCCTTGAAGATTTCCAGTTATATCAGTTGGATATTTAATTCCTATTTTGTCAAATGAGCCCCTCTTTATCTCTACAAATTGAACCTCCAGAAGGACCATCCTCTTTATTCCTATTGTAACCAGATTCTCCACCTGCTCACCCACAGCCCTGATTATAAGATCCAGCTTCTTCATATCCTCTGGCGATTCCACAGAACCTTCGAGATAGGCTGTATTGCCAACCACATTTGCATTTACATCCTTTATCCCATTTCTCTTTAAAGTTTCAATAAGCGCATTTGCAGAGAGTCTCTTGGCATTTGGGTTCAGTTTTACCATATTGGTGACATTCCCATAAAGTTTTGTAAGTTGAACCACGCGGTCATAGTCTTCGGTGGTAATGGCGTTGCCTTCAATAATTACCTGTTCTCCTACCTGATTCACCTTGATACCTTCTCTGTCTCCCATAAGACGTTTTACATCTGCCGCTGTAGCTTTCTGCGAAGAAGGTGTTACCTTGATTGAATAATCAATCTGCTTATTCCCCTTAAAGATCACTACATTTGTCTCACCCGGACCAACTGCTCTGATGATTATCTGATTCCCAACTGCCGACACAGTTGCCACCGAAGAATCACCCTCTACCACCTTTGTTGCACCGGGGACAGACAATACCCTCTGCTGCCCTACGCCCAGAATAATCTGATTGGTCTGACCGGTCAACCCCTCATCGGCTGCGTAAAGTGATGTGCAAAGGATACCAAAAACTGAGATAAAAAAGATTTTTTTCATAGTATAATCTCCCTAAATATGCAATATAATATATTTAATAGACAGTAAATGTCAATTGTTATATGAATATACAATCTTGATTCAAATCCCAATTAAATTCAATAGCTTTTTTATACCCTCCTAAAGCGATATAATCATAATCAGAGAGAGACAAATTTAAAATCAATAAATTCGTTATAGAAATTTTCTGAGATTGAGAGTGAAAGGATTACTGATTTAATGATTTAAACCATTCTTTAGATAAAAAACTCACCCGACGAGTTAACCTTTTGAAAAGATTTGAAAAAAACACAGGTCAGTTTTTAACCCAATATCACCCAACTGGTGAGAGGTTATTATGAAGTTCTTTTACATACACAGAGATATTTTAAGACAAAAAAATGATTTTGTATAGACTACTAATCCCACTCAATACAAAGAATCATACAGTTAAGGTTTTGATAATTTTCTATTTGCTCAATCTCTCTATTGCCTCTTCTGCTGCCTTTTTCACCTTTGGATGTTCATCTTTATTATCAAGGATCTTCTTAAGATGCGGTATCGCACCCTTATCCCCAATCTTTTGAATCGCCCTAATAACAAAAAAATGGTCATACCATCTAATATTTTCATTAAGATATTCCAGCATAGTAGGTAGCGCAATTTTATATGGATTATAGTTTATGGCAAATATTATATCTGGTTTCATTTGTTCATCATCTTTGTATGTTAACAATGCCTTTATCTCTTCCTCACTGTGATAGTCTCTTTCTATCAGACTATATATTCCAGAGCATAATAATTCATCGTTTATACTTTTATTTATACACCCCTTTGATATTAAAACTAAAATATCAATTTTAGACTTAGGGCTATTATATAGTTTCTTTATATATATCTTCGCAACTGCTCTCGGAATTGTAGTTAAAATTTCGGTAGTTGGATCGTGAATAGATAGATTTCCCTTTTTGCCAAATGGCCAATCCTTATTTAATTCAGCATATATCTCTCTTAATCTGGTTATGTCCTCTTCACTCCCTCTATCCCCAATTACATAGATGGCAGCCTTTCTTTCAACTATATCTTCCTTTGAATCAGTAAGAATTTTATATAACTCTTCTTTTGTCCTTGATATGTAACTCTTCTTATTAATCATATAAAGAATTTCATTGAGTTCATCTTTCTCTACTTCAGTAGCGTCATAAAGCCTTTCAGCAAATGAATATCTACAAATAAGGAAGAAATAGATAATGAACTCTGATAAGAAAAAAGACAGTTTAATGATTTTTTTCATAGTTTACCTCCGGTTTAATTTTAATAATTTGTCCCAGGTGCTGACCAATCCCTGGGAAGAGAATTGTTTGGATAATTGTTCTCTACTCCTTTAGCTCTGCCCTCTGACCAATCCTTATATACTTGCCATTGGAAATTAGCAGAAAAAACTTTATTTTTACATGGATAATGTGTATCCTGCATTATATCACAGTTAGCTATCTCCCACTCATCATCCAGGCCATCTCCATCCTGATCATCGTAAC
>JBMFOP010000002.1:0-65896 GCA_049969675.1 Myxococcota bacterium
CGTCAGTCCGAGGGACCTGCCACCCCTTCTATGAAGGGGAATTGTTGAACTATTGGCAAAATCTGATGAAAACTTCATAGACCTATGCTCGTAAGGGCGAGGCAATGCATAAATTTTAATTGACTGGGTTTGTAATATTGATAAATCTGGATTTATTTTCAATTTATTTTTAAGGCAAGTAAAATTTATGCAGTGCGAATCATCCGACGAGCAATTAGAGGAAGGATGATTCTTTTGTGCATTTGCGTAAGCACAGCACAATAAAAATAACCTAAAACATCAACTGCCGAAAGGCTCATCCCCGTAAGGGCTCGTGGCGATAGTCTAAATCCTCGTAGGATATACTTTCATTAAAGTTTATTTTGGACAGATGTGATTACTGTGTATTACTTAGAACTGGGAAAGTATGGTTTACACTCTTTTGCGTGTGAATGATAAGTTTTTATTTGAAATTTACTATATATTTGATATTATAAATTGAACCTTTTAGGGAATGCCAGAAGGCATTTAGGAGGAAGAGAAGAGATGTTAAAAGGTAAGATACCGCTTGTGATAGGAATAGTCCTCGGTATATTTGCAGGCCTGCTCTCAATGTTTGCACTCAAGGCAAAGGAGAGAGAGATTAAGAGGGGATGGAATCTGACTGAAATTGTTGTGGCTGCTCAGGATATCACAGAGGGGACTACCCTTGAGGTAGATATGCTTGCCAAGAGGTCTGTGCCTGAGCTCTTTGTCACCAAGAGTACTATCAGGGAGAAGGACCTTGACAGGATAATAGGACAGACGGTGGTGGTGAATCTCAAGGAAGGGGATCCACTTATGTGGTTTCACTTTCAGGAGAGCCACGGCTTTGAAAAGCTCTCCAGTATTGTTCAGAAGAGGGGGAGGGCAATTACTGTTAGAGTCAATCAGGAGGCGGCGGTTGGAAACTGGATCAGGCCAAATGACCATGTGGATATACTTGGGGCGTTTAGAGACCCATCCAGCAATAGTACCATTGTCTCCACACTTTTACAGAATATCCTTGTCCTTGCAACCGGGCGGATTACTCCAGCCTCAAATATGAACCTGGTTCCAGAGAATGAGAGAAATTATGGGAATGTTACCTTATTGGTGCTGCCCGAGGAGGCTGAGATTATTCTTCTGGCACAGGAGATGGGGACGCTTTACTTAACTCTGAGAAATCCAGATGACCTCTCCCAGCAGGCAGAGCGAAAGAGGATCACTCTTGAGATGGTCATTCAGGGGGA
Source organism: Myxococcota bacterium (assembly GCA_049969675.1). GTDB lineage: Bacteria > Myxococcota > SpSt-1050 > SpSt-1050 > SpSt-1050 > SpSt-1050. The sequence goes on from JBMFOP010000002.1 coordinate 1,251, forward strand.
TCTGACCAAAGATCTCGCCAGGATAAGGTCGGGGACATTTATTGAGGTGGTGAAGTCGGGTAGATGAGCGGAATTATATTCTTATTGATATTTGGCTCTGTCTTCTTCCTCACACTTGTAGTCTATGATATTATGAGGAGCGGGATGCTGAAATATCAGGAGAAATATCTAAACCCGAAGATTGAAGATCTCTCAGATATGTTCCTCTTTATTGACCCCAGGCAGATGATTCTTCTAAATCTCTCAATAATGGTGATAGGCTTTATAATAGGTATTCTCTTCTTTGGGTATATCATTACCGCTATACTTACAATACTTGGCTTCTTTACACCATCAATTCTGGTAAAATATTACTCTCAAAAAAGGGTGAGGATGTTCAATGAACAGCTCGTGGATGCACTTCAGAATATGTCAAATGCCTTAAAGGCTGGATTGAGCCTGCAACAGGCGATGGGGACTGTGGCACAGGACTTCCAACCTCCGATATCTCAGGAGTTTGGACTGGCATTAAAGGAGATAAAGCTCGGTCTCTCTGTAGAGGAGGCGTTGAAGAATATGGGTGAGAGGGTAAGGTGTGAGGATCTGAACCTCTTTATTACCTCTACAAATATTGCAAAGGCAATGGGTGGAAATCTCTCTGAGATGTTTGAAAATATTGCAAATACCATCAGACAGAGGTTCAGGATAGAAGGGAGAATAAAGGCGCTCACTGCACAGGGGAAACTTCAGGGGTTTATTATAGGAATAATGCCGATAGTAATCTGGTTTATTATGGATTGGATGAGGCCAGACCTTATGGAACCTATGCTAAGGCACTGGTTTGGATATGCACTGATTGGTGCCATTTTGTTTATGGAGATAATTGGGGCACTCATAATAAAAAGGATTGTGGATATTGATGTATAGGGTCTTTATATGGCAACAACAATAGTATTGATAATCTCTTCAATAGGTCTTGCAATAGCAGCTCTACTGCTCGTAATGGGTATTTATCGTAACTTTATTGAACCGATGATTGAAGAGGCAAAGGAGTTAGATGAGGCCTCTCCCTCAAAGGGTCTAAAAAGATATATCTTCAACAGGATAATTGGTGTCAATAAGATCTTTATTGGAGATGAGTATCTGAAGTATCTCAGAAGAAGACTGATTATGGCTGGGGAGCCGCGTGGACTTACTGCGGAGGACTTTATAGTCCTTCAGGAGTTGTGGGCAGTAGGAAGCTTTGTTTTCGGGATGATATTCTGTATACTTATTGGTGTAACTGTATTCTGGTCAATCTTATTTCTCATTGTAGGAGGAGTTTATCCCATTATATGGTTGAGGGATATGGTTTTGAAGCGGCATAGACTTATTACCAGGGCGCTTCCATACAATCTGGATCTGCTTACTCTATCTGTTGAGGCAGGTATGGACTTTCAGGCGGCTGTCAGTAAGGTGGTAGAGAAGGGAATTCAGGGTCCACTTGTGGATGAACTAAATTATATGCTTTCGCTTCTAAAGGTAGGGAGGACGAGGGAAGAGGCTTTACGGATTATGGAGGAGAGGATTAATCTACCTGCTATAACATCTTTTGTGAATGCGCTCATTCAGGCTGACAGGATGGGAACCAGTCTCGGGAAGGTATTGAGAATTCAGTCTGAGACACTACGTGAACAGAGGGCACAGAGGGCAGAGAAACTTGCACAGGAGGCACCGGTCAAGATGTTATTCCCTCTTATTGTATTTATATTCCCAACGGTATTTATGGTCCTTTTTGGTCCCATAGTCTTTCAATTCTTTTTTGGTGAGGTCTTTTAATGGGATATAAGTTAAAGGTCATCAAGGGTTTTGCAAAGGATAAAGTCGTCTCGGTAGAGACAAATGAACTGACTATCGGTAGAACCGAGGAGAATATTCTGGTTATATTTGACCCCTCTGTCTCCAGAAAACATTCAATAATTAAGAAGGAGGGGACGGTTTTTAAGATAATTGATAGGGGTTCAAGAAATGGAACGCTTCTGAATGGTTCAGCCGTTGTAGAGGAGATCTTAAAGGACGGTGATACTTTTACAATTGGGAATACAACATTTAGATTTGGCTTCACTGAGAGTCTCTCAGACCAGATAAATCAGGAACATACTCAGATACTCGCCCCGCCCCCAAAAAAGTCAAAGGGGAAGGGTGGTCCTGTGGCAAAATCGGAGGTGGCAATAGAGCCCGCAATAGATAATGGTCCTGTTTCACCGGCTAAAATCTCTAATGATGTAAACAATAGTAAGAGCAGACTGCTTCCAAGGCTTTTAGTAGGTGCAGGCGCTTTTTTTTTATTGCTTTTACTCTTCTTTATCGTCCGTTCAATCTCCTCAGACAAAGGGGGTAATGTAAAGGATCAATCATCTATGGTTTTTGACCTCTCTCCTACATATTTTGATAAGAAGTTTGGTTACAAAGAGGTAGATTACCAGTGTATAAAGGGGTGCCAGTTTGCCTTTGAACCGAGTGACAACAAACTATTTTTGAGTTTCTCCGCTTATGGGATATATAACCATAATGATCTGGTGATAGAGGTAAATGGGAGCGAGATTGGCTCTGTCCCTGTCACTGGCAAGAATCTTCTGAGAGGAATCAGTGTAATGATACCACGGGAGTTGCTCTCAAAGGATGAGAATATCATAGTCTTCAGGTACAAAGGCAATATAGAGAAGATGAATCCGTGGTATATCACCTTTGTCAAGATTAATCAGGAGGTAATTCCAGAACCTGATGTGGATAAGGCGAAGGAGTTGATAGAACTTGGTTACAATAAATATAGAGAGAAGAACATTGAACCAAAGAATCTCTATCTTGCACTCTCATATTTTCTACAGGCGAGGGATTATATGGAGAAGCTCCCTTCCAAGCCACAACTCTATTCTGAGGTTCTGGAGCAGATTAAGGGGATCAATAAAGAACTTCAGGCTATATATGACAAACTGATGTTCTCAGTCTCAAAGGCAATAAATGATCAGGACTATAAGAAGGCTTATGAACTATTAAATGATGTCCTAAAATATTTTCCAGATGCAGATGATATCAGAAATAGAGAGGCAAAGCAGATGATACAAAACCTTAGTGAAGGGTAAGGGGATAAGAGATGGTAAAGAAACCACCAAAAAAAGGCAATGATGAGCTTGAATTTCTGGATGATAACTCACTTGATGAGGAGTTTATTGAGGTAGAGGAAGAGGGAATTGCGAAAGAGGATAAGACTGTGCCGAGGGCAAAGATTCCTCAGCCAGTCAGACCGATAGAGCCGGTAAAAGAGATTCCACCCCCTGTTCCAACTCCTCCTCCCCCTCCGAAGAAACCCGTAGTCAAAGAGGTAGTCTTTACAGAAGGTCCTTTATCACCTGTCAACCCCAAAGAGATGCTTATCTCCTCACCCACCTCCGATACACTTATCAGCACAATATCTGAAAATCTCACTGGCTTCAAGTTGATATTCTTTGATGGACCCAATATGGGCGAGGAGTATTCACTGGATAAGAATATTATAACCCTTGGTAGAGGAGCCGATAACGATATTGTGATAAGAGATGTCTCCGTCTCCAGAAGGCACGCTGAGATATCCCGTGACCTCGGGCAGATAACTATCAGGGACCTCGGCTCCGGTAATGGTGTGGTCTTAAATGATGAGAGGATTACTGAAAAGGCACTCTCGTCAGGCGATGTTATTAAACTCGGTAACACCAGAATTAGATTCGTTGCAGTCTATGATATTTATACCACAGATACCGAACAGGCTTGGATAGGGGAGAAGGTAGCAAAACCAAGGGTAGTAGAGGCTGTCTCGGGTGGTCAGACATCACCCACTGCAAAGATCCCTCCGCAGAGGGCGGCCGTTGCCGCAAAACCTTCAGAGGGGAAGAAGCCGATACTTTTATATGCGGCTGTTATGTTTGCACTATTTGTTGTACTTCTTATCTTTGTAAAGTTTGTAATCCTGACCCCTGAGGAGGAGGGTGCAAAAACATCTACTAAAAAGGGGCAGGTGATATCAGATGATAAAGCCCTTGAGGCACAGAAGCTCCTTGAGGATGGTATTGAGAATTATAAGAAGAAGGACTTCAAGACGGCGCAGGAGAAATTTGTAGCTGCACTCGCCCTCGACCCCAACAACAGGAGGGCACAACAATATAAGAGCAGGAGTGAAGAGGAGTTAATAAATAAAAATTACCTTGACTCTGCCAAAGAATTTATGAGCAAGGATTCACCAAAAGGTGCACTTGAGGTCTTAAAGAAGATCTCACCTGAGTCGGTCTTTTACAATGATGCACAAACTATTGTCCGTTCTGCCACCAGTAGATATATAACACAATTGACTGAGACGGCACAGAAACAGATGGAGGAGAAGAGTTATCAGAATGCCCTTGAGTCAGTTCAGGAGATACTCTCTCTGGATCCGAGTGATTCTAAGGCGCTGGATATGAAGGCTCAGATTGAAAAGGGTCTTGCCTCCTCTACAAAGAAGGAGAAGGAGTCTGCTCATAAGACCACTATGGCCGCAAAGGTAAAGAAGGAGACTGTGGAAGAGGAAGAGAGTTCATCAAAGACGATATCTGCGCCGGGTCCGGTAGCGAATAAGGCGGTGCAGATGTTTAAGGATGGAAATGTAGATGGAGCGGTGCAGACGATTGAGTCTTCCGACGCAGCATCCAATCCAAAGGTGCAGAAGCTCTTACAGAACTTGAAGGCATTTGCCCAGCTATATCCCGAGGGGGCTGCGGCCTATAAGGCGAAGAAGGATACTGCTATATCTGCCCTTGAACGTTCATATTCCATTGCAAAATCTATTGCGCCGGGCAAAGACAACAAGTACCTCTCTGATATCTCAAAGATGCTCTCTGATATGTATACCTACAAAGGGATCAAGGACTTTTATAAAGAGGACTACTTCTCTGCCATTGAGAATCTTCAGAAGGCATTAAAACTAAACCCCGAGAATGAGGCTGCCAGGAAGAAGATGGCGGAGATGGGCAATGTCGCACAGAGGCTCTTTGAAGAGGCATATGTCTTGAAGAATGCGGACCCTGAGGCGGCAAAGAAGAAATTTAAGGTAATACTAAAGATCGCACCACCTGATTCAGAATTTTATAAGAAGGCAAAGGAATGGTTGACAAAGTTATAAATTACAAATCATTGAGTGATAATGAACTTGTAACTCTGATAAGGGATAAGGATTACGCCGCCTTTGAGGAGATTGTAGAGAGATATTCTCCAAAGGCTATGAGGCTTGCTCTTAAAATAACTAAAAACAGGGAGGACGCGCAGGATGTCCTTCAGGATACCTTTGTGAGTATATATAAAAACATAGAGAGTTTTAGAGGTGATTCAGCGCTCTCAAGCTGGATATACAGGATATGCACAAATTTTGCACTGATGAAACTCAGAGGGAAGAAGGTGGAGAATCAGTCAGATTCTATGGATGAAAATCCAAATATGGATATAGAGAGACTCGCCGAGCATTCACACTCAGAAAATGATTGGTCTGAGAGGGCGGATAGATTACTTTTGAAGAAGGAGTTGAGGGAGAAGATAGATAAGGCTATTGATATGTTACCCGATGAATACAGGATTGTCTTTATTATGAAAGATGTAGATGGTATGTCCAATGAGGAGATATCAAAGGAGCTGAATCTTTCAATCCCTGCTGTTAAATCCCGTCTCCATCGGGCGAGATTATTTTTACGGAGGGAGATATCAAAATATCTTGATGAGTGAATCCTTTATGAATTCTAATCGTCTAAATACTACGAGAGGTCTTCCAAGATGAGATGTAAGGAGGTAGTGGAACTACTTTGTGATTATCTGGAAGGAGAACTTCCAGAGGATCTTAAAAAAGAGCTTGAGGAACATTTCAATATGTGCAAGCCCTGTATAAAATTTCTAAGAACATATTCTGCTACCTCAAAGATATGCAGGCAGGTAATAGAGGAGAATCTGGACGAAGAGTGTGTTGAAGAGCTGAAAAAATTCCTCAGGAAAAAACTATCAACTTGACAAATATCTATTTTTATGTGAGTAAAATTGGTCTGTTTTTATTCTATTAACTATTTTGGAATAAGGAGCGATTATCTGTGAAAAGGACATTTCAACCACACAACAAGAGTAGAAGAAGGACTCATGGATTTCTTTTGAGGATGTCTAGTAAGAGTGGTCAGGATATATTGAGAAGAAGGAGACGAAAGGGAAGAAAGAGATTAAGTGTCACGAGTTATGAGAAATAAGAGAGAGCAGTAGTAGATTTTGAGGGAATCTTTTCCGCAATGTCTAAGGATTTCAACAAAGAGAGATATACAACTATTAAAAGATTCTGACAGGAAGCTAAAAGGAAAATATGTCGTTATCATATACAGAGAGAACGGATTGGATTTTGCAAGACTGCTTCCGGTTGTCTCTTCAAAAGTCGGAAATGCTGTTATGCGAAATAGAATAAAGAGAAAAATTAGAGAGGTCTTTAGAAAGAGGGTCAAATCTTTATCTGGTTATGACCTTATGATTATTGCAAAGAGGCTGGCGGCTGGTGCTGTATATTCTGAATTGGAGATTGATATCCTGAAGACATTAGAGCCCATCATAGATGAGTGATTTTATGGTGAGATGGCTAATCTACTTTATCAGGCTCTATCAGAGGTTTGTATCACCTATGCTTCCACCAGTTTGTAGATTTCATCCTACCTGCTCTGAATATACTGTTGAGGCATTAAGGGAATATGGCCTATTCAGGGGTGGACTACTCGGGATATATCGTATCTTAAGATGTAATCCGTTTTCAAGAGGCGGATATGACCCCGTGAGGAAATAATGGATTCAAGTGCAGCAAGGACATTTCTGGCGATAGCACTCTCAATGGCGGTTATACTTCTGTGGCAGATGTATATAGCAAAGACTCATCCCCCTCGTATGCTGGATGCCTCATATTCCGATGCATCAGATAATTCATTGCCTAATCAGACGGAGGAGAAGTCCTCAACCGATGAGGTTAAGGCCTCAGATGATTCAAATAAAGTTAATAAAAACGAACCCTCTGATGGGAGTGCTATAGAATATGAGGAGAAGACGGTATCTTTAAGCAACAATCTATTTAATGCGGTATTTACAAATAGAGGTGGAAGACTAAAGGAATTTACACTTAAAAAGTATTATCTCCCCCACGCTAAAGATAAAAATGTTAATCTTGTGCATGACAGTAGTGATACTTTATCATTTCTCCTCAACAATAAATTGTATAGATTCTCAGGCGACGATAGATACGATTTTATATCTGTCTCAGAGAGGCAACTGGTGTTGGAGTTTCTACACCCTGATGGGATATTAATTACAAAAGAGTATTCAATAGTTGGCGATTATGAGCTTGCCCTTAAAATTACCGTTACGAATAAATCTGAAAAAGAGTTCACCTTTAAACCTGAGCTCGTCCTGTCAGATTATGCATTGAAGGGTGGATTGGGCACGAATGAACTTAAGAGCAGTCTTATGGAATACTATTACCCGCTCTGTCTTGCAAACGAGTCATTACTTGATGGGCTTGAACTCAAAAAAGGTCCTATCTCCAAATCTCAGGAGGGTAGTATTGGCTGGATTGCCTCTACATCAAGATATTTTATATCAGCAGTTATTCCAGTAGAGCAGAAGGTCTCACTCTGTAGATTCTCCTCAAACAATAATTATTATTTTACCGCATCACTTCTCTATCCCGAACGGAAGATTGAAAAGGGAAACAAAACCACCATCTCTTACAGGCTCTACTTCGGTCCAAAAGGATACTCAATGCTTAAAAAGGTCGGCTCTGACCTCAATCGCTCTGTGGATTTTGGCTGGCTTGCAGTTCTCTGTATCCCACTGTTATATCTTCTCAACCTCTTTAATTCATTTGTCCACAATTACGGGATTTCAATAATAATCCTTACTGTTATTGTAAAACTCATATCCATTCCATTTACACAGAAATCTATGAAATCTATGCAGGAGCTCCAGAAGATAAAGCCGAAGATGGATGAGATTCAGAAAAAGTATAAGGACAATAAGGAGAAGCTTAATGAGGAGATGATGAGGCTTTATAGAGAGCATGGTGTATCTCCATTTGGTGGCTGTCTCCCTATGATATTGCAGATGCCAATATGGTTTGCTCTCTACAGGATGCTTTCAAATTCTGTAGAATTATATCAGGCGGCATTTATCCCGGGCTGGATAAATGACCTCTCATCCAAGGACCCATATTATATACTGCCGGTGCTACTTGGTGTTGGGACATATCTACAGCAGAGGCTGACCCCTTCTACAATGGATAGCACTCAGGCAAAGGTGATGTTGTATTTTATGCCCATATTTTTGACATTTATTATGATTTCGTTGCCATCAGGGCTTACATTATACATTTTTGTAAGTTCAATATTGTCAATTATTCATCAAATTTATATGAATAAGACAGGTCAGAGTAATCAAATCAACAAAAATCAAACCAAAAGCTTACGGGAGGAGCAAAAGTGAGTAATTTCTCAAAGAGACAATTTGAAGGAAAGACACTTGAAGAGGCTATTGAGAGGGCGGAGAAGGAACTCGGACTCTCAAAGGATAAGTTCATCTATGATATTCTACGGGAGTCAGGTGGGGTTTTTGGCTTCGGCCAGAAGGTAGTAATTGAGGTGAGTCCAAGACCGGCTGATGTTAATGAAGAGGAGATTGAGAGAGGTGGTGAGGTCAAAGGGAATTCTCCATCCAATGGAAATGTGCAGAAGAAGATGCTGGAATTCTTTGAAGGGTTGCTTGAGAGGTTGAATGAGAGTGGTAAGATTGAGATTACTGAGGAGGATAGAAAGATTATAGTCAGGGCGGCGCTTGATGAGGGCTCAATCTTTCTGAACAGAAAGGGACATACCATTGACTCAATAAAGCATCTTCTGAGCCTCATCGCCATAAGAGAGGGGGCTATAGGCAAGAGAGTAAGTATATTTATAGCCGAAAAACCATCTGATTCAAATCTTGATCTGGTAGAGATGGCAAAGGAGATTAAAGAGAAGGTAGAGCAACACCACAGGACAATTGCATTGGGTGGGATGGATTCAAAGACGCGAAAGGTATTTCATTCTGCCCTCGGGAGAGACCCAAATATTACTACTTATTCTGAGGGAGAAGGTGCAAATAGAAAACTCTATGTGGAGAAGAGGGGAAGGATAAATAGCCATCACAACAGACAATATATTAAGAGGAATAATAGAGGAGGTAAGAGACATGAATAAGAAACTAATCATTCTCGTAATTGTGCTTCTGGTCTCTCTGGCTGCGGTTCTTGTATATGCACAGGGGATTCAGGTTCAGCAGATCCCACAGACTGTTGAACAGTCTCCGGTCCAACCAGCGGTTGGCACCGTTCTGACTCAGGTTCAAAAGCCCCAGCAGACCAGCACAAACTCCCTTGTATCTCTCTCCCCGGACACCTTTGTGTCTGTAAAGGACCACGGCGATTCACAGACAGTAATGATATACAAGGTGGATGACCAGGGGAAGGTAAGACTCACACACAAGGCTAAATTCTTTTATTAATCAGACCTATCTCAATTAAATTATATATCATCTTAAATGAAGACAGATGATGCTATTATAGCACTTGCCACACCGGATGGCAGAGGTGCTATCGCTGTATTCAGGATATCGGGAAGAGGCTTAAAAAGACTTCTCTCTGATATTCTACCTCTTGATAAAATAGAGCCGCGTCTCTTAAAAAAGGTCCTGTTGAGAGATGACAATGGAGATATTCTTGATGAGATAACTTTTGTATATTATGCTGAGCCAAAGTCATATACAGGGGAGGATGTAATAGAGATATTCACTCACGGTGGGGTGGCAAATTCTAAAAGGATATTGAACTTCTTTGTAAAGAGGGGTTTGAGGATTGCAGAGCCCGGTGAATTCACATTCAGGGCACTTTTCAACGGGAAGCTCTCTCTTTCAAAGGCAGAGTCTATAGATTCAATTTGCAAGGCGGAGAATATTGTTGAATTGAATTCAGCGATTCAGGGACTTTCGGGAAGAAGTGACGAGTGTTTTAGAAAAATATATAATCTTTTTCTTGAAATATATGCGGATATTGTAAATGAAGTAGAGTTTGTTGAGAATGACCCCAATCTTCTGGTATATAAAGATAGGATAATGGAGCTCAATCATAGTGTAGATGAGTTGATAGACTCTTATGAGAGTATAAGGGGGTGTTTTGATGGAGTTGATATAGTAATTGCAGGTAGGAGTAATGTGGGTAAATCTTCTCTCTTTAACAGGCTTATAGACGAGGAGAGGTCAATTGTAACAGAAATAGAAGGGACGACGAGAGATGTTGTGGACAGGAGGGTCTATATAGGAAATCTACCTGTGAGATTTGCAGATACGGCCGGACTGCGTGAGACGGCAGATAAGGTGGAATTGATTGGGCAGAAGCGGACAGCAGAGGAGATAAAGAAGGCGACACTTCTTCTCTATATGATTGATGTAGAGAAGGGTCTGAATGAATCGGATAAAAGAGTTTTAAGCGAGAATAGAGATAGAGTCATCCTTGTTGTGAACAAGATAGATCTTGACCCTGAATTCTCACTCAATTGGGATGGGAGTATCTTTTATATTAGCGCAAAGTTCAATCAGGGGATAGTTGGTCTTATGGGTGGAATCAGAAATTTTCTGATGAATAGAATAGATTGGGATGCCCGCTCGCTTATCTTTAATAAGAGGCAGTATGACATCTTTCTAAATATAAGAGCTGCCCTTGAGAGGGTTCTGGATGTTATAGAGAGGGGAGATGTAATGGATATCCTCCTATTTGAACTTCGTGAGGTAAAGAATTATTTTGAGAGCCTGCTTGGATATAAAATGGATGAAGATATCTACAGGAGCATCTTCTCCCGCTTCTGTATAGGAAAGTAGAATTTGCCATAGATAAATGGAGGGATTTTCGCAATCGCTTAAAATCATTTAGAGAGAGACGAGAGAGAAAAAGGGAAAGAAAAAAGATTGACAGGATGGTGAAGGTTATATATTTTTTAAGAGCGAGATTGTGTTTGAAATGATTCAAATAATAAACAGGTCAAATTGTCGTTACACTACCAAATTATTTCAAGAAAAGATGGGAGGGGTTGTGATGGATAAATGGATTGAAAAGTTTAAAGAAATTATCCCGACCTTGCAAAAGATAAATCCTTCAAAGATTATAACCTTTGGTTTAAGAGAGAGCGGTAATGCAAAAGAAGCGTCAGATATTGACATAATAGTAGTTTCAGACTATATCAAAGAATTTCTTTCTTGAAGAGGATGCCTATGCTTTTGAGGATGCTGGATTTTGAAATACATATAGATTTTCTGTGCTATAGGGAAGATGAGTTTGAAAGAATTAAAAATAACTCTGTAATTGTCAGTTCTGAATTGAAAGATTGAATAGAAATTTAGCCAATGGAGGTGGATGAATGAAAACAATCAAAGAGATAAAAAAGGTTATTGAGAAAGACAGAGAGGTTATAGCAAGGGAATTTAAGGCAGAAATTATAGGTATATTTGGCTCTTATGTTCGTGGTGAGCAGAATGAGTGGAGCGATCTGGATATACTTGTCAGGTTTAAAGAAGGTGCAACATTATTTGATCTTGTAGGACTTGGTGATTTTCTTGAAGAGAAACTCAGTATAAAAATAGATATAGTATCTGAAAATGCGGTAAGACCGGAGGTAAAAGAGCATATATTAAAAGAGGTGGTAACAATATGAAAAGAGATTATCTTCTTTTTTTGAAAGATATACTCAATGCAGTGGAAGCAATTGAAAGATTTGTTGAGGGAATGGATCTGGAGGCGTTTATTGAAGATGATAAAACCTCAAGCGCAGTTATAAGAAAATTTGAAATCATTGGTGAGGCAACAAAAAATGTTCCAGATTGGATACTAAAAAAACACCCCAATATTCCATAGAAACGCATGGCTGGAATGCGAGATAGACTGATACATGGTTACTTTGGTATTGATTACAAATTGGTGTGGGAGGCGATAGAAGTTGAAATACCTAAAATAAAACCCGAATTACAGAAAATTCTCAAAGAGTTGGAGAACATTGATGAAAACGGTGGATGAAATATAACAAACACTTATATCCAGATTAGCTGACAAAAACCGGTCGTCAGACAGAAATAAAATTCCAAACAGAGTGCCAGATACTTTACCGATTCCACAGATCAAATTTTGTATACAAAACAACTGGTGTCCAATTTAGAATTTCAAAAATGATAAAAAAAGACAGATGAATGAACTAAAAAAGAAATTGAAATCAATAGAAGGGTAACTTTTCATTCTATAAATTATTTCTATTTTTTCAATCTGTATACTGTAAGCAGGTCCACGCCCTCAACGGAGATATTAAATAGAGCGGGGTAATCTCTGTATCTCTTATATAGTTCGGGATATTCTCTCCACCTCTCTTCATGAGTTAGTACCAGATATTCTGCATTCTGAAGATCAGTGATTTTTATATCTTCTCTTAAGATCTTATCTCTCTTAAAGTAGGGGGCTGAGCGAATATATTCTTTATTGTTTGGCAAGAAAGTGACCTTTGCATTATGTGGAAGATTCTTATTAAACCATCTGGCAAGCTCAACATAGAAGATATCATAATATTGCCTCTCCATACCGGCTTTGAGCGCCCCCTTTGGTCCGCCAATAAAAATATTGTAATAGCTCAGATGATATGGATGAATCCTGAAGGTAGAATAGGCGGCTGGCAAGACTGATATCAGGAGCAGGAGTGAGGCAGAGATATAGGTGATGACTTTATTTCTCTCATTTAGTTTGAATTTTCTTACAACAAATTCATATATTCCCTGAACCCCTACTCCAGACAAAGCTGCAAAGAAAGGGAAGAATGGCAGGAAGAGTTTTACTCCACCATATTTTGGCACATCCGGGAATGCCACTGTCCCAATAGTTATAAATGCATTTATCAGGAGAAGTTCATAAAATATCTGTTGATTTTCATCAGGTTGAATCAATTTCTTATAGGTCTTAAAGAGTGTGAGAGATATCAGTGCAATTCCAGACAGCCCGAGTATTATTGTAAGAGGAGGGGTTGTAATCAGTGTCATTACAAAGGGGGAGTGCCAGGGCGCAAATGGTTTTTCATAGATTGTCCCGAAGTAGTAGAAGTATATCCCGTAGTGTTTCAGGTGAAAACCCAGATACTCATTTAGCCTTTTTAAGGTATCATTCCATATCCAGGGCCACATCAGGTAGAATACCAAAAGTCCAATAACAGGCATTGTTAACAGACTCAATTCAATCTTTGGGAAACGAACTCCATATCCTTTGATGTATCTGAAATCATCTATATTCTTAACGCCCCAATATGCAAGAACTGCGGCGTAGAAGAATGGGGCATTCAACTTTGTTGAGAGTGCAATTCCAAAGACGAGCCCAACAAGTATAGACCATTTCAGGGATTTTCTTGATGCAATATAGGCTGCAAAGGAGAAGAAGTAGGTAGATGCAACCGCCGCATCCAGTGTCTCTACATGTGAATGAAAGAAGAATCGCGGCATAAATAGTAATAGAATTGAAGATGAGACCGCTGAGAGAAACCCTACATATCTGTACATCGTATAGCAGAGGAGAAATCCTAAAATGGAGACGATTATAATTATCCCGAGTCTGATGCCGGTGATGTTATTGGTAAGTTTGAGCCATTTTGTAAATATCAGGTGAGACATCCCCATTACGAGTTTTGCAAATGGGGGGTGTTCATGATTGTAGCTCCAGTATTTATCAATCTCTGATTGGGCAAATCCAGTAAAGTCCAGCCTTATTATCTTTGTAAAAGTCTCTGTAATCCACTCCGAATACCTCATTGCCGCATTCATATAGAAGTCTATATCGTCTGTAAGCCCGATCTCTTCTGTTGTGGGGATTAATACAGCGAGATATAGTATGAAAATAAATAATGATGTGTATAATATTTTCCTTTTTTCTGGCATTTTTTATCTATCAGAACGAATATAGGTCTGAACCATCGGCGCCTCATCAATATAGACACCGTGTCTTGCCACTTTATTCCCGAAATATCTCCATATTTTGTAGAGGTCTTTCATATACCCCTTCTGGAAGTGAAATGTGGCGGCGGTGGCATTCTCCGGGTCATTGGCATAATTGATATCTCTTCGTAAAAATCCATCTCTCTGATACATCCTGTATGAATCGTAATTTGTCCTCTGAAAGTAGACCGAGGAGTTTGGAGGTAGATTTTTATTTAAATAAGGTAGTTCATAATACCCAGCAAATCCCCAGAACTTTCTCTGCATCTCAAGGTCTGCTGCACCCCTTGTCCCTCGCACAAATTCGTTGTAGAAGCCAGTCCCTATTGGATGAATATATATTATTCCTAAGATTCCAGTGAGTATTATTAAAGATATAGTGGCATATTGAATTTCTCTACTGAATTTAATGAGTGAAGGCTTAAAGGAGATGACAAATTTCAGAAGGGTCTCAAATTCAAGTGCCCCGAGGAGACAGAAGTACGGCATGGCGTTGAACCAGTGTTTTACGCCACCGAAGATTGGCACAGATGGGAGTGAGATGAGAAAGATAGGGAAGAAGGCATTGAGCAAGATTAGTAGCATAAAGGCGCGGCTCTCAAGTGTGGAGTAGATTTGAGGCGTCTTTCTTATCCATTGGACAATCAACCAGAATGTTGTTCTTAAAGAGCCAATTGCGCCGAGCGTCCAGATGACCGCCGGTACAGTAATCATAGTTATTACATATGGGTAAGATATGGGTAAAGGGGGCCTGTCGTATGTGACATTAAAATATGAGACCGGGTAGTGTTCGTGATGAAGATGGAAATTGTAATAAGCCCCAAGCCTTGCAAGGACATCTGGCCAGAGATATGGCCAGTGTCCGATTAATATAATTGGTCCAAATACCAGCATAGAAAAAAATGCGAGCGGTATTGTGGGAATTGAGAGTGAGACACCACCATCTTTATCTCTATAAAACCTGAGTTCGTTGTGCCTGAGATAGATTATGTAGATAATCAATAAAAATGGTATGAAATATGCATTGTGCTTGGTTGCAATGGCAAATCCGAATATTATTCCGGTAAATATTGCCCATTTAAATGAATAGATTGACTTAATAAATGCATAAACTGTAAAGAACCACATCGCCGTAATGGGGACATCAAAACAGGCGAGGTGTGAATGGAACCAGAATCTTGGAATCACTGCCATCATAAGTGTTGAGAGTATGGCAACTCTACGATTGAAGAATTCTGCTCCAAATAGGTACATCAAAAAGAGGAGCAGGCCGGCAGAAAAGATCCCCGGGAGTCTGAAACCGGTGGAGTTGTTTGTTAGTTTCAGTTTATTGGTAAATATCTGCCAGGAGAAACCAAAGAGCTCCTTCATAAGAACTGGATGCTCATGATTGTAATCAAAGTATCTATCTATATTTGCCTTTGTAAATGAGGCGAGGGGCCTCCCTTTCTTTATATTCTCCAATAGTTCAACAAACCAGCCATTATATTGTTCGGCGGCTTTGAAATAGTACCCTTCATCTCTCACAAAGCCAATATCTTTACTCGTGGCAACAAGAGTGATTATATAGAAAAGGGCAATTATGAGGGCGATTATATAATCTTTCTTTGTCAGTCTATTCCTGTTCATTTTAAATCCCTTGTATCGGCATAGAAGCAGAAATGTCTGACCCCATCTAAGTGTGTGCTAACTCTAAAGGTTATTTTATGGGGACCATCTTTAAATCTCTTTGTATCAATATCAAATCTATGAGCACCTATCTTATTCGGGTTGGTGTGATATAGCATCTCTTTATCGTCTATCAATATGCTTAAAAATACAGGTGAACCCTCAACATATCTGACTGCCTCATCTGTAAGCCCGCTAAATCCAGCAATCTTATCCCCGAATGTGATATCCTCAAAGTTGATTTCAATAATTGAATTTGTAATCGGGTGAGACCATATACACTCTCTACCTGTGCCATCTATATCCAGAATCTCTCTACCAATATATTGCCAGTCTGGACCACCACATCTCCATTTCTCATCCTTAAAATCTTTACACTCCTTAATTTCATTCCCTTTTAATATTCTAATCTTTGCATCTCTCAAATTTTTGAGAAAACTATATTTTATTACTGCTGGTTCTGGATTTTTATATGTGTATAACTCTAACTTGCCGAAATCCTTTTTTGAAATAAAATTGAACTTACCTCTTAAAAAGCCATCAGATTTTTTACCATAACCAAAGACAGAAAAGACATATATATTCTCATAAATTGACAGATCTTCTTTTGTAATATCTCTTGGATTTATAAGATTGAGCTCTCCTATATACTCTCTTGCACGCTCCGCCCAGAATGGTTGAAGTATTACTACATCTCTCTCATTGTTGAAGCTTCTCTTGAGTTCTTTTGATATATCTTTGTAATCTTCTATGGAAGGTCTTGAGAGCGGGCTATAAATATACCAGCCAATTGAAAATATGAGAACACCCACAAATGCACACAGAGAAATAATATTAATAATTTTCAACATTCTCTCAAAGGACATAATGGCAGAATTCAATATAATAAAATTTCTCAAATTTCAATAATTATATAAGTTATAGACTTTTGCGGTATTTCTCCTTTTTCAATTAAGTATTCTAATGGGCTTTTTAATCCCAACGATTTATGCGGCCCCTGTGTGTTATAAAATATCATATAATCTGTGAGTCTCTGATTAAACACTGCCTTTACATCCAAATTGTTGCCAATAAATTCCTCTTGAATAGGTAATCCCTCACTGAAGCGGGGTAACGCTTTTGGGTTTGTCCATCCCAGATAACGATCCCTACACCCAATGTGACGAGGAGCAGAACACCAGCCCAAACTGGCTACGACTCTCCTCCTGGCAAAGGCAAGATTACTCCAGATGCTCCCCTACAGACCGATTGTATCCCAAATAGTGATATTGTTCAATGAGACCATTATAGGGCTTTTGGAGGGGAGTCCTTCTCACTCTATAGAGATGAACCATCTGCTTCGCTGTGGGTTGGCTGAGATAACTTCTCTTATTTTCTCTTGAATTTTACCACGGTATCCAATCTTCTCGCTCATAATTTTTAGATAACATATTGAGAAGCAGAACGAAAGCACTTTTTTAGATCTTTTAAAACGGAAAAACGGAGGATTTCCCCGCGTCAGTGAAACATTACAAATAATTATAAAACTATATTGCATTTACTAAATTTTTATATTAAAGAAAATCACCTGTCTAAGCTTGTTTAAGCTATATCATTTTGGAGGTATTATGCCGATAGTAGAAGTAAATCCTAAAAACGCTAAATTAAAGGCTGGTGAATCAATTATATTTTCAGTAAAGTTTTTTGACAATGGAGGCAACCACATTGGTCCGGAGAAGCCTCAGGATATCAATCTAATCATTAAAAAGGGTAATGGGCATCTGGGAAGTCCAGTCATCTCAAACAAAACCGCTATTTTTTCATATTCCCCCATTACGGAGAAGTCTATAATAGAAATTACAGGCAACGGGATAATAGATCCACCACAGATAGAGGTTGAACTTGATAAAGAACTCAGGGTGATGCCAAACTCTATTTATGAAAATTCAACAAATGCCTTCTTATCTGATTCCATAATAGAGGTTGAATACCAGAAAGAGGAGTTTGAGAATCCTGTAAGTAGAAAGGAGGTTGAGGGTCCGTGGTACTATAAGGCTGACATTGAGGGGAGGTTGATGAAGAATGAGGAGGAGGTCGCCAAAATCACCTTTGCAGATACTGAATGGAGGAATTGTAAGGTACCAATAAACTATTCACTGGAAGACCCCGCACTTGCAGATTTCTATGGATGGGTATTCTTTAGAAAGAGGATAAAGATTGACCCAGAATTTTTAAGAAAGCATCAAAAATTTCTTTTAAGATTCAATGGCGTGGATTATTTTGCGAGGGTCTGGTTCAACGAGAGATTTTTAGGTAGCCACGAAGGTTACTTCAATCCATTTCAATTTGATATAACCGATTTGATAAAAGAAGGCGAAAACATAATAATGCTGGAGGTGAAGAATCCATACGACAATGGAATAAAGAGCGCATCAGAAGAGAATGCCACAAATCTGGCAGAGAAAATATGGATCAAAGGGATACTTAACTACCACGATACAAGGCCCGGCTCAATTATGCTTGATGATGCATCTGCTCAGACAGTCGGCACAGGTGGAATTACTGATGTAGTAGAGATTATAGGGACAAATAATATCAGATTTGAGAATGTCAGAATTGATACAATTGATGTTAAAGAAAATTCAGCGAAACTCAGGCTGACACTTGATATCGGAAACTACACTGGTAGAGAGCAGGATTATTTCATCACAACAGAGGTATCAGGGAAAGGATTTGAACAGAGGTTTAATTTCAGGCATAGAGTTACGCTCAAAAACGGATTCAGCAGATTTGTTATAGAAAAAGGACTTTCCAATTTATCTCTCTGGTGGCCATACTCCCATCCCGAACTTGGAAATCCAGATCTATATGATATAAAAATATCTATAGCAGATACATTGATGCGGGATGTTGAGGTTTTGGTTGAGAAGCCTTCAAAGTCAAAAAAAGCCAAAAAGCAAGAGTTTGAGAAGAGGATTATTAAGACGAGGAAGTACTACGACCTCTTTGAAACCACATTCGGATTTAGAGAGACA
Organism: Myxococcota bacterium; assembly: GCA_049969675.1. GTDB lineage: Bacteria > Myxococcota > SpSt-1050 > SpSt-1050 > SpSt-1050 > SpSt-1050. The sequence continues at coordinate 19,997 of JBMFOP010000002.1, forward strand.
AAGCTCACAAAATCAGATGAAAAGGCGGAGTTTTACATCAATGGAAAGAGGCTCTTTATAAGAGGGACAAATATCATCCCGTCCATATACTTTTCTAAACTAAATATCTATACAATTCAGAAAGATATCAGCCTTCTAAAAAAGGCAAATCTGGATGCAGTAATAGTTCTGGACCATCTCCTCCCAGACCTATTTTACAGATTGATGGATGAGGCTGGGATTATGGTCTTTCAGGAATTTACATTGGTCTGGGAATATAATATCGCCAATTTCAAGAGAGAATGTGGAGATTTAAATCTTACCTCCAACATAGAAGTAATAAAGAGAATGGTGACAGAGGCATTGATGAAATACCAGAATCATCCATCTATTGTATGGTGGTCAATGCACGACGAACCATTCTTTACATTTGGAAATTTTGAGGCTGGTGAGACTATAATACCAGAAAAGGTATTTGATGAATCCGAAAAGCCACCTTTTATGATAGATAGAAGCGGGAATAAGATTCTGGACGAGGAGATAAAGAAAGTTGTAGAGAGATATAAGCCATCCATTCCGTATCACATAAGCGGTAATGAATACACAAACTCTACAAATTATTACGGCTGGTATAACGGAACAGTTCTGGATTTGTATGAAAAGAAAATAGAGCCTATGCCAATTGAATTCGGTTCACAGGCAGTCCAGTTCTCATCGGAGAAGAATATTTACAAAAAATATGAAGAGCTCTTCTGGCCACCAAAGAATGAAGAGGCATATAAAAGGCTCACATTCCACGACTGCCAGCTCCCACTTATGTCGGCAAGGATTGGGAAGAGCAGCAGATATGAAAAATATCTGGATTGGGCATTTGGTTCTCAACTATATCAGGCATTTATTCTCAAATCGCACATTGAATTTTTCAGGATACACAAATACAATCCCACCGGTGTATTTTTCTACTTTATGTTTAATAACTACTGGGAGGGTATTACATGGGCAACACTCTCTGACAATAGAGAGCCAACAATTGCATATCAACAACTCTGTGAATATAATAAATCTGTTCAGCCAATTGCAATTGTAAAGAGTGGAATCTTCAATGAGAGATTTATAAATATCCCGCTATATGTTGTAAACGATGAACATAGAGAATATATCGGACTGAAACTCTCTGTAAAATTAAAGAAGACAAAGGATACATTCATAATCAAATCTGATCCCGAAGGATTTGATGAAGGTATAAAAACCCAATTTATGCAGTACGAACATAGAGATATAGCCCTCGCCATTCAATCTCTGGATGAAGGTAAAGAGACAATAAACACATGGGAATTTGATGTAAATCTACAATCTGATTCCATCTATAAAGTAGAAGATATTCAAATTAATGTAGAAGATATCTCAAAACCATCGCATTTTATCTTTGAGATGGAACTCTCAAACCAAAATGGTATTATTTCAAAAAACAGATATTCAATTGTATTTGCCAGCAAAGACTATATTGAATCTCTACCGTACGGATTATCTCCAAAACCAGAATTTACTATTGAAATAAGTACTAAACTTACAAGACCTACAAACATTCCAGTCAAATTTTCACTGGAGAGGTTGTACAGTCTAAAGCCCGGCTACGGGGCAATCCTGTTTGGTGAGGACAGGAAGGTGCTTAAAAATCTTGAGCCCGGACTTTATAGACTAATCTATACTCATATGAACAATGAAAGGATAAAAGAATTTATTCCCTGCTCAGATATGAAGATTGAACTAATCATATAGAATTCAATTGTTTATACATACCCAAATATTGCCTCATCAATTTTGATTTATAGAGTAGACCATCAATTGGATTTCAATCAGAAGTTTTTAATACCATTCATCAAATGAAAAACTAAAACCAATTTCTCATTTGCAACTGGCAATTGGCATCTCAGATTCATCCAATAGTTTGATAGGATATGGGAGAATTGAACCATCTGGAATCCTATCTATGTATTTCTTCCTGAATTCTGGTGTCTGCATACGGCACATCTGATGTCTCTTCTTATAGGCTGGATGATTTGTCATCCTTTCCCAGACAACCTTTGTGCCTTCTTCAACTGCATTTCCAAATGATATCGGCGTAAAGTCACAGGGGGTCATCTCTCCGTATGCGGTCATATAATATTGATTGTAAGCAGCAAAACAACCCATTGATATAGGAGAATTTACATAAGCCTGTGCAGTAAGCGTTGGATATTCCGGTTTCTTAAAATAATTTAAGGTATCACGCATAATCCCCTCCTTATCCTCAGCAGTCAGAAGGATATCGGTCTTTCTCATAAATGCACCGGTGGGAACCGCATCAAATAAGACTATCTCACAGACACCAACATTCTTTCCGAGCTCCATCAGGTCATTGAGTTCACCTTTTTGATACCGTTCGTGTGTAATATATGAAGAGAAACCTACCATTATATCCAATTTTTTACAGGTCTCCACCGATTTCATTACTTTCTTATAAAGTCCAGGCCTCTTTCGGAGGTAGTCATGCTCTTCCTCATACGGCGAGTCAAGACTGATAAATATTGCATAAATACCTGCATCCTTTAATCTCTTTAGATTCTCTTCTGTATGCAATTCTCCATTGGTGAACATAATTACAGTTGCCTTATCTTTATCTACAAACTCTACAAGTTCAAAGATATCCTTCCTGATGAGAGGTTCACCCCCGGTATAAATTATATTTGTGCAACCCATCTCCACGGTATCATAGATAATCTTCTTCCACTGTTCTGTTGTAAGCCACTGCTTATCCGGATTCTTTGAGAGCTGTGCAGAGCAGTGATAACAATCAAGCTGACAGGCATATGTAAGTGCCAATGTGGCAGCCGCTGGAATCCTCTCTTTGAGATAGACCCTTCTCAATCTATATACAAGCTCTCTCTTCCCAGCCTTAGAAGGGAGCGGAGGTGCAAAGAATGAGACTGACCTTGCACCATTGTAATAACCAGCCACCTTAAATTTATTGAATCTATCTGTAGTCTTTACAACATAAGCAAAAGCCTCTTCGGGCATCTCACCGGTCTTCCTTGCCACAAGCCTACCATCCACGAGCTCAATCTCAAAATTTTCAAGCACCGATGGGTCACTCAATTCACATCTTCTCTCCATAATAAACTCCTTTCTAGTTTTAAGGTTTTTTAAATAATAAAATAATTTTTTTAAGTTCATTATACATAACTTTAAGATTTACTGAATCCCTTCTTACCCTCCACTGCAACAATGTCCCTTCCATTACACCTAAGAGAATGGCAGCAACCGCCTCACTATTCCCATCTATAAAGAAGCCTTCTTTAATTCCATCTCTCATAATATTATTAAGAATTTTCCTTATTGAGTCCTGAAGCTCAAAGATTATCTGATTTACTTTCTTATCTCGTACACTCTGCCCCCAATACTCTATCCAGACTGCCATAAGTCCATACAGATCGTCCTCATCTCTCAATAGATGATAATCTACAAAGGCATTTAACTTCTCAACTGGAGTCTTAAATCTGCTAATATATTTATTCAGACCTGTCACATAATTATTGCTGAGCTGTCTCATTAATTCTGAAAGCATCTCATCCTTATTCTCAAAGTAATAATGAATAATACCCCGTGCCACCCTGCTCTTCCTTGATATATCAGTAATAGAGGTCTTCAGGAATCCCTTTGATACGATACTCTTATAGAGACCGTTTAATATCTGCTCTCTTCTAAGTGGTGCTACTATTCTTCTACTCATTTAAGTTGGACATCCATCCAATTATTAATTATCCATATTCGGACTTATATTGTCAAGAAAATTTTGAAGCCTGTTAAATAAATTTGTTGAAATTTTGATTTTGTTGATATATAGAAGTTATCCTTAATATACGGGAGAGGCCGTGGAGATAAGACTTGAAGATTTTACAACAGCAGTAATTGAAAGGATAGAGGACTTTAAGCCTCAAATCATTGATAGCTGGCTTGCTGATTATGAAGGATATAGAAATTGTGGCGATATACGTACGAATGCCCATTTTACAAAGACCGGTACACAAATATTAATGCAGGCTGAACTTCACGGCAATATCATAGGAGTCTGTTCAAGGTGTCTTGAAGATGCTATTATACCAATTGACACTGACTTTACAATAATCTTTCTTCCCTCAAGTCAGCAGAGAAAATATACTGAGGATGAGGAAATAGAACTATTGAGCAATGAACTGGATTTTGAATATTATAAGGGGAACAAAATTGATGTGGATTATCTATTTAGAGAGAGTTTATTGCTTGCTATCCCTTATTCCCCTCTCTGCAGTGAATCCTGTAAGGGGCTATGTCAGGTCTGTGGTGGAAATCTCAATCGTAATGAATGTACCTGTAAAAAAGGCAAATCTGTTTTTAATAATATAAAACTAAATCTGTTTTAAGAAAGGAGTTAGTCGTGGCTGTACCAAAGAGGAGAAAATCCAGATCAAAGAGAGATATGAGACGCTCTCAGTGGAAATTGTCCGCGGTCAATGTAATCACCTGCCCAAACTGTATGGAGCCTATGCTTCCACATCATATATGCCCGAGCTGCGGGTATTATAAGGGCAGGCAGATTATAGAAAAGGAAGAGGAGTAGCTTTTATTAAGGAGGGCATAACTACTATGAAGAAATTGACCCATTTTGTCTTTCTTTCCCTATTTGCAATCTCCTATTTCGGATGTTCAGATCCCTGTAGAGATGCAGCAGATAAGGTAAAGGACTGTCTTGAAAAGTTTTGTGAAAAATATGGACAAACTACAGATCAGGCTAAGATGAAGTGCTCTACTTTCTACACCATCTGTCCTAATGGAGAGAATCCGGCCTGTGGTTTTGATTTTGACAGATGCAGCAAAGATAATTCACTTGCCGACCCCGTTCTTGACGGCAGGTGCGATGAGACCACTGGAGAGGTCAAAAAGTAGGAGGAAATCAACTGCATCAAATGGAGGAGATGATGCTAAACATTGAAAACACATTAAAAGAGATTATTTCTGAAAAGACTGGCGCAAAGATTGATGATATCAAGATGAATACCCATTTTGTTGAAGACCTTGGTGCCGATTCTCTGGAGATTGTCAGAATCATAATGGCGATTGAGGATAAATTCCACATTGAAATCCCGGATGAGGATATGGAGAAGATTGCAACCTTTCAGGACGCAATAAATTATATAAAGGCTAAATACAAGGGATAATGTCAATCCAGAAAATATATATAGGTTCAGACCATGCAGGATTCTCCTATAAAGAGAAGATAAAGGAGTATCTGACCAATAGCGGTTATACTGTGATTGACAAGGGGTGTGATAGTGAAGAGTCAGTTCATTATCCCATCTATGCCACATCTGTCTCAAAAGAGGTCTTAAAGGATACAGAGTCAGTCGGGATACTTATCTGCGGTAGTGGTATAGGTATGAGTATAGCCGCAAATAAATATAAGGGTATTAGATGTGCGCTCTGCCTCAATGAATATATGGCTGAGATGAGCAGGAGACACAACAATGCCAATGTGCTATCTTTAGGCTCAAGGGTAATTGGGATTGACCTTGCCATTGCAATAGTAAGAAGATTTCTTGGTTCTGAATTTGAAGGCGGGAGACATCAGAAGAGGCTTGACCTGATATGCGAAGCCGAGAAATCTCAATAATCAAAAAGATTTTGCAAGACGAAGAGAGACGGCAGAGAGATACTATCTGCCTCATTGCATCAGAAAATTACATCAGTAAAGAAGTAAAAAATGCTCTCTCCTCAGTGATTATTAATAAATATGCTGAAGGCGTTCCATTTAATAGACATTATCCGGGTTGTATGGAGGCTGATAGATTGGAATTATTCGGGGAGAGGCTTGCAAAGAGGCTATTTGGAGTTGAAGGGGCCAATCTTCAACCATACTCCGGTTCAATCGCAAATCTAATTGCATTTAGAGCATTACTAAAAAAAGGTGATCGCGTTCTGGCTATGCATCCCTTTGATGGCGGGCATTCAACACACGCCACAAAGTCAAATATAAGCGGAGAACTTTATAAGACATCCTTTTATAGGGTAGGTGGAGATGGCTTACTGGACTATGAAATCATTAGAAAGGTTGCTAAAAAGGTCAGACCAAATCTTATAATTGCTGGCTCAAGCCTTTACCCGCGCGAAATTGATTATAAAGCCTTTTATGATATTGCAAAAGAGAACGATTCATACTTCCTTGCAGATATTGCTCATCCGGCTGGTTTTATTGCCGCAGGGCTACACAACTCCCCTGCAAAATATGCAGATATAATCACCTCCACAACACATAAGACCTTGCGGGGACCCAGAGGCGGACTCATAATGTTTAAGGAGAGTCTAAGAGGAGCCGTCTTCAGTGCCCTCTATCCCGGTGTTCAGGGAGGACCACTTCTAAATCTCGTTGCCGCAAAGGCAGTAGCATTCTCTGAGGCACTGAGTAAAGACTTTAGAGAATATCAAAAACAGGTAATAAAAAACACATCTGTTCTTTGCGAGATGCTCAAAGAACGGGGATTCTCATTATATACTGGAGGAAGCTCAAATCACCTTATTGTAATTGACCTGAGACCAATAAAAATGGATGCCTCAAAGATAGAGAAGGAACTGGAAAAGATAAATATCACATCCAATGCGCTTCCCGTCCCGGGCAGAGATGGTACAACTATGGACGGACTCAGGATAGGGACATCTGCGATTACTACATCAGGATATACCGATACAGAGTTGAGGGAGATTGCTGAAATACTGTATCATCTGATAATCAGAAGAGATATAAATGAGGCTTCTCGAATACAGAAGAGACTAATAAGAAGAATCAAGAGCCATTAGCCAAGAGGAAAAATTATGGTAGATAAAATTCTAAAGGCACTATTTGGGACATATCACGAGAGGGAACTCAAAAGGATAGCACCAATTGTAGCAAAGATAAATGCCCTTGAAGAGGAGATAAAGAGACTCTCCGATGAGGAGATGAGACTCAGGACCAAAAAATTTAAGGAGTTTATAGATAATGCCCGCAGAGAGAAATTTAAGAATAAAAAGCCGGACCCGTTAGAGGAGTTCAAATTTGAACAGGAACTTCTCAACCAGATTCTACCTGAGGCATTTGCACTGGTAAGAGAGGCATCAGTCAGAACCTTAAATATGCGGCATTTTGATGTTCAGTTGATAGGCGGGATAGTATTGCACGAGGGGAAGATAGCTGAGATGAAGACTGGAGAGGGAAAGACACTCGTTGCAACCCTGCCGGCTTATCTGAACGCACTATGTGGTAAGGGTGTTCACATCGTGACAGTCAATGAATATCTTGCCAGGAGAGATACTGAGTGGATGGGGAAGATATATAGATTCCTCGGACTTACCGTTGGCACAGTCATACCGCAGATGTCTGATGCAGAGAGAAAGTATGCATACAACTGTGATATTACATACGGACACAATTCGGAAATAGGATTTGATTATCTCAGAGATAATATGAAATTTTCCCTTGATGACTATGTGCAGAGGGAACATTATTATGCAATTGTTGACGAGGTAGACTGTATTCTGATAGATGAGGCAAGGACTCCACTTATCATATCCGGACCATCTGAGGAATCTACAGAAATATACTATCGTGCAAATTCTATTGTCAAATATCTAAAACGTGCCCCCTCAGATGATGAGAAGGAGAGGCAACTTGGCGACTTCTGGGTGGATGAAAAGTCAAAGAATGTAATTTTAAATGAATCCGGAATTGAAAAGGCTGAAAAACTATTGGGGGTTGACAATCTATATGACCCGGCAAATATTGAGTTGCTGCACGCACTTCAGCAGGCACTAAGGGCACATATGTGCTTTGAAAAAGAGAAAGACTACATTATAAAAGACGGGGAAGTAATGATTGTTGATGACTTTACTGGCAGAATAATGGAAGGGAGGAGATGGAGTGACGGGCTGCATCAGGCGATAGAAGCTAAAGAAGGGGTTGCCATTCAGGCTGAGAACCAGACACTCGCAACAATTACATATCAGAACTATTTTAGACTTTATAAGAAATTGGCTGGCATGACCGGCACAGCCGATACCGAGGCAGAGGAGTTTAAGAAGATATACAACCTGAATGTAAATGTAATCCCTACAAATAAGCCTATGATTCGAAAGGATTATCAGGATGCGATCTTTGCAAATGAAAAGAGCAAATTTGATGCAGTAATTGAAGAGATAATAGATTGTTATAATAGAGGACAGCCGGTCCTCGTTGGCACCATCTCTATAGAGAAATCTGAGAAGTTATCAGAGATGCTCAAAAAGAGGGGAATCCCTCACAATGTACTGAATGCAAAACACCACGAGAAAGAGGCATACATAGTCGCACAGGCTGGTAGATATAAGTCAGTGACAATCGCAACCAATATGGCTGGTAGAGGAACTGACATACTCCTCGGTGGTAATCCAGAGATGCTGGCAAGACAGGAGGTAAATGAAGAAGAGAATCCCGAAGAATACAGACGCGTCCTGGAGAAATACAAAAAGATATGTGCCGAAGAGAAGCAGAAGGTCATTGAGGCAGGGGGACTTCATATAATCGGTACAGAGCGTCACGAGAGCAGGAGAATTGACAATCAATTGAGAGGACGTTCAGGACGACAGGGTGACCCGGGCTCTTCAAGATTCTTTGTGAGTCTTGAAGATGACCTGATGAGGATGTTTGGTGGTGATGCCATCAAGGGAGCAATGGCTCGTCTCGGAATGAATAATGGTGAACATATAGAACATAAATGGCTTTCAAAGGCGATTGAGAATGCTCAGAAGAAGGTTGAGGCACACAACTTTGAAATTAGAAAACATCTGCTTGACTACGACGATGTAATGAATCAACAGAGAAAGACGATATATGGTCTTAGAAGGTCAATTCTTGGTGCAGAGGACATTCGTGAACTAATACTCAGAGCAATTGATGAATATGTCTGCCTGCTTGTAGATACATACTGCCCGGAGAAAGAGAGGATAGAGGATTGGGACATAAAAGGGCTCCAGGATAAATTCTACTCTGTATTCGGTGTAAACATAAACCTTGCCGGTGCCTCCGTCAATAGAGAATCTTACGAAGATCTGCTTTATGATGCAGCAATCAAACGATATGAAGAGAAAGAACAGGAGATTACCCCTACCATTATGCGAAAGTTGGAGCAATATATCTACCTGCAGACCCTTGATGACCAGTGGAGAGAGCACCTTTTGACTATGGACCACTTAAGAGAGGGTATAGGGCTCAGGGGTTATGGGCAGAAAGACCCAAAGATTGAATATAAGAGAGAGGGATATGCCTTCTTTTTAGATATGATGGATAGAATAAGGGAGAATCTGCTCTCAAAGCTTATGAAGATTCAACTTGCTCAAAAAGAAGAGAGTGAAGTAGAAAAGTATAAGCCAAAGGCAAGAAAGATGAATATAGGTCCTGCTGCTGCAAATGCCCCCGCAAAGCCAACAACAGTAATTAAAGGGAAGAAGATCGGAAGAAATGACCCCTGTCCCTGCGGTTCAGGGAAAAAATATAAACACTGTTGCCTTGAGAAAGATGAGGCGGCTGGAAAATTATAGATCCCATACAATCCTTTTTAGATTTTCACATAGTAAACAATTCCTGCTAATAATACTCATTTAACACCCTTTTAATTGCTACCTTTCCATTGCCGCTTACCTTCCTAACCCGTCATAGCCGAAGTCAAAGTCCATAAAAAATCTTCTGTGCATTTTGCGTAGAAGTTGCAATTAAAGAATCTAATATATATATATTTTTGTAAGTATGTCTAATATAGAAGTCACAGACATTGCAAAACCAGGTAAATTATTTGCTGTCTCATAATAACTATACTTTACCCTGCTTTTTTGTAATAAAAATCAAAATATAATTTCAGAGAATATAAAATCAGACTCTTTAATTAGAGAATCCGAATCTTTCATAGATATTCCAGTAAAATATTTTTCATTGTAAAAAAGAAAAATTTTTGATAATCAGAGAACCGATTGAAAGGAGTCTTTATGCTTTCAAAGCGTGTAAATATGATTCATCCCTCACCAACGCTCAAGATTACTGCCACTGCCAGGAAGATGCGGTCTGAGGGTAAACCAGTCATATCCTTTGCAGCAGGTGAGCCCGACTTTGACACCCCTGAGGAGATCAAAGAGGCTGCTATTAAGGCACTAAGAGAAGGTAAGACAAAATATACTGCCACCTCCGGGATATCAGAACTCAAAGAGGCTATTTGCAAAAAGCTTGAAAATGAAAACGACTTAAAATATTCACCAGATGAGATAATAGTCTCCAATGGGGCAAAGCAATGCATATTCAATGCCCTTTTATCTCTTTTGAATGAACATGAGACCATCCTCATACCACTCCCCTACTGGGTCTCATATCCAGAGATAGTCAACTTCTCTGGCGCCAAATACAAATTGATAAAAGGGGAGAAACACAACAAGTATAAAATAACAGCAAAGTCATTAAGTGATTCAATAGATTCATCTGTCAAGGCTCTAATTATAAACTCCCCATCCAACCCGACCGGTGCAGTCTATACAAAGGAAGAATTGACTGAACTGGCATCAGTCTTACGAGATAATCCTTCAGTATGGATCCTTTCAGACGATATATATGAAAAGCTTATTTATACCGAGGACAGATTCATCTCAATACTCAATGTGGCACCTGATTTAAGGTACAGGACTATAATTATCAATGGGTTGTCCAAAGCCTTCTCAATGACCGGATTTAGGATTGGTTATGCAGCAGGAAATTATGATATCATATCAGCAATGACGAGAATTCAAGACCATACAACCTCTAATGCATCTACCATTGCACAATATGCCGCCCTATTTGCCCTAACAGGTAAAATAAAAGAGATTGAGATGATGAAATCCGAATTTAAAAAGAGGATGGAGATAATGTTTGAAGGTCTATCTGCTATAGATGGCTTAAAACCTATAAAGCCAGATGGGGCATTTTATATGTTTACCGATATATCCTCATTTATTGGCAAGAGGTATAAAGGCAACATAATTAAAAGTTCAGAAGACTTCTCACTAAAATTACTTGAAAATTATTATATTGCCACTATCCCGGGAATTGCATTTGGCACAGACAACTTTATAAGGCTTTCCTTTGCTACATCAGAAAAGGATATTAGAGAAGGTATTGAAAAGATCAAGGGCTTTATCAATGAAATCAATTAGCGAGGTCATACTATGGAGACCAATGTAATTTTTATTCTGATTATTGTTGCGCTTGTTATCTCAAACGGTTTTGTGCTTTATCTCTTTATGAGCCGTTCCAATTCAATCAACAACGCTGAACAGGAAAGGCAGGAACTCAAGAACCAGAATGAAAATCTTAAGAGAGAGATAGAGAAGACAACAAATGAAGTGAAAGACTTAAGAGAAGAGAATATTGAACTCAAAAATAAACTTAAACAGATTAAATCTGAGTTATACGAGACTGAGACAAAAAATAAGGATTTATTGGAGAGACTGGACAATTCTGAGAAGAAGATATCAGAATATGAAGATAACCTCAGAAAATTAAATATTGAACTGGAGAACATTAAATCAAAGCCATCAGAGAAGACAATCAGATCTGAGATACTGGATTCAGACAATAAACAGAAGCAGATAAATGAACTAAACAACAAAATCAGAGAGTTAGAGAAGAAAATTAGCATCTATGAAAATGAGCACAAACTTGAGGAGTATAAGAATAACATCCAACTCTATCAGAATCGCATAAAGATTCTTGAAGACCAGCTTGCAAAGATTAAGACAATAGCAGAAGAAAAGTCAAAAGAGGTGGCCTCTCTGAAAATCAAAAATGAAAATCTTGATAAGGCATATATGACCATAAGAGGTGAGCTTGCCTCTGCACTGGATAAGATATCTGCCCTAAAAGGGGAAGAGGGAAGGGGCTTTAGCGATGAGACAGAAAATAAAGACTGATTTTTTTAATTGCAACTTTCCAATTTTAGTGATTATTATCACTTTGCTGGAATATATATTTGATATTTTTAATTTTTTCTTCTATATATGAGTTATGAGTGAAGATAAGGAAGAAAAGACCAGAGTAATAGACCTCAAGGAAATCAAGACCGACGCCAGGAGCAAGCACGCATATTTTATAGTAATTTCTGGTAAATTGGCTGGAAAGATGTTCAAGATTGAGCAGAATGAGATGCTAATCGGTCGGTCTGATGAGGCAGATATTCAGATTGAGGATGAGGGGGTCTCCAGAAAACACGCCAAAATTACAAGGCTTGCAGATGGGCAGGTGATGCTTATAGACCTCGGTAGCACCAATGGCACATACTTTAATGGGACAAAGATATCCGAACATATCTTAAAAGATGGAGATAAGATTCAGATAGGGTCTACAACAATTTTGAAATTCAGTTATCAGGATGATGTAGATGAACAGTTTCAAAAACAGTTCTACGACAGTGCCACAAAAGACCACCTCACAAAGATATTCAATCGTAAATTCTTTGCTGAGAGATTTATTCAGGAATTTAGTTACGCCCTCAGACATCAGAAGGTATATTCGCTTGCAATACTTGATATTGACCATTTTAAGAGAGTAAACGATACATACGGACATCAGGCTGGAGATTATGTGTTGAGACAGGTCGCAGATGTCGTCTCGCAACTAATCAGAAACGAAGATATATTTGCCAGATATGGTGGAGAGGAATTTGTCCTTCTACTCAGAGATACAGATGAGGAAAAGGCATTTATCTGCGCTATGAGAATCAGACGGGCGATTGAAAAACATGAATTCAAATTTCAGGATAAGATAATCCCGATTACGGTCAGTATCGGAATAAGCACACTTAAGGATGGGAATTTTAAGACGCCAGAGGAGATGTTCAGGGTGGCTGATGAATATCTATATAAGGCAAAGAATAATGGCAGAAATCGGGTGGAAAGTATTATTAATGCCTGAGATAACCCTGATAAATGAATAAGAAAAAATGAGGATTTTTATAATAATATTTTTACTACCTCTCTTTCTTGTATCATACATCAATCCTATATCTGCAGAAGAGGATACAGCAAATCAGATAAATAGGCTCAATATGGGAACCGGTTTAACTCTCTCTATAATCCCCGGATTTGGGGCAGGCAATTATTATGCGCATAACTTTTCAAAGGGGTTGACATTCACATTTATTGATGCCTCACTTTTAGGAATCTCTATCTGGGCATATACAGGCACAAAGCTTACAGATTACTCGGTCATTTCAATAGGGGTAATACCTGCCGTTTTGCTGATTTTTAAGGTCATTCAAGTTAAGACGGTATATGATGATATTGAGGCATACAATAATAGATATATTTTTTATAAACCATAATGATTGATGAACCTCTTTGAAAATACTTATATAATACTTTATAGACCGGAAAAGATAAGAAATATCGGTCAGACTGCAAGGGCTATAAAGAACTTCGGATTTACAAATTTGAGGATTGTCTCTCCCCCGGCGGGGAATATGCGAGAGGCATACGAAAATGCAGTCAATGCCAGAGATATAATTGATAATAGAGAGGTCTATAATAGTATTGAGGATGCAACAGGAGACTTAAATATCCTGATTGGCACAACCAGCAGAACGAGCGAACTACCTATGTCACCAACAGGGCTTGCAGAATTTATGCTCAATAGACCCAATCTCAAATATGGAATTCTCTTTGGCACAGAATTCAGGGGACTATCTAACTCAGAAATATCTCTATGTCATAAAGTAGTTAGTATTCCCACCTCCGAACTCTATCCATCAATGAATCTATCCCACGCCGTATGTGTAATATGTTATGAACTCAGAAAGGCATTTGTCTCAAATGAACATATAAATTACATACACAGAGAACCTGTTGCAACTATCTCAGAGATAGAGAATCTCCTAAAACATGCAGGTGAGACACTGAAAAACATTGGTTTTTTAAGGGAAGGTTCACCCGGACATCTAATCACTATACTGAGAAGGCTTTCAATCAACACAGAATTGACCTCAAAGGATATCAGAATTCTTCGCGGTATACTGAGACAGATTGATTGGGTATATGAAAAAAATTCTGGCATTAAAAGAGGGTCGTGAGAATAGTCATTAAGATAATTGTAGCACTGCTCTTAATACCTCTAATTGGGGGTTATGCCTCTGCCCTCTTCAACACTGCCCTGGTATTTATAAACAACCCTTCTCTCAACTGGCACTTCCTCACGGGGATTGGAGCCGGGATATTATTATTCCCGATATTGATGAAGAGAAGATTTATTAGAACTTTTGAACACGAGATGACACATCTCATCTTTGCAAAACTCTTCCTTGGAAACATTAAAGAGTTGAATGTCTCATCCGAGGGTAGTGGTTATGTAGAATATTCGGCGTTCCCAAATCCATTTATTGGGCTTTCACCATACTTCTTCCCACTCTTTGCAGCAATAATTGCATTGCTGGTTCCATTACTAAATCCCATCTTCTCAAAATATTTTTATATTGCTGTTGGGTTCTTCCTCGTTCATCACCTTCTTTCTGCCATTATTGAAATATCCTCCTCACAACCAGATATTAAACAGGAGGGGATCCTCTTCTCCGCTGTATTCATCTCATTCTTTCTGATTCTCTTCTATGGAATTATTATTTCAGAGATTATATCTTATGCCCAGATTCTGATATTTTTCAAGACTGGACTTATCAAATCACTCTCAATCCTGATGAGTATCAAAGATTTATTTACAGTCTATCTTTTAGCTCTATGCTGATCTGTTAATACTTAAATGACTAACCAGCACTAATGCCTTATTAAAGGAATATCTTGCCTAATGTCAGATTTATATGTATAAACTCATTGCACTATGAAGAGACGTGATTTCTTAAAAGCCTTTATAACCATCCCATTTATACCAGACCTGTTTATGCTACTGGATTACTCAAAATTCACAATTGCAAAGGTCAAATATAACGGCAACTGGAATCTCAGAGATAATGCATTAAGAAAGGTTATGTTTGAGGTCAACAGGAGGACATCCATCTCCTGCTCAAAGGAGCCAGCCACTATCTCGGCAGATGATACAGCCATATTTAACTATCCATTTCTCGTGATAAGCGGAGATAAGGCGCTGCCCGACTTCTCAGGGCTCTCTATCGCCCGACTCAAACGATTCATCAATAAAGGTGGATTCTTATTCGCAGATTCATCAGAGGAGAAGTCAGATGAGTTCTACCTTTCGGTTGTGAAACTGATGAATCAGATCATACCCAATTCTGAATTTGTGACACTTGACGAGAATAATGTAATTTACAAGACATTTTATATGCTGACAAAATCTTACGGGAGACTGAATAAGAAGGACTTCTTTGAGGGTGTAATCTTTGAGAATAGAATTGCACTCCTCTTCTCTCACAATGACCTGCTCGGCGCCCTCGAGCGTGATGAATTTGGAAATTACAAATATTCAATACCAGATGAGCAGACAAGAAGGGAATTATGTATCAGGACAGCAGTAAATATAGTAATGTATTCTCTCACAGTTGATTACAAAGACGATCAGGTTCATCACCCATTTTTTAAAGAGAAGATTAGAAGATGAATAATCTTTTGACCTCATATAGCATAAATTTTGAACCACCCTTATCCGATGTCCTTTCAATCATAGTTGCAATTATAATCCTGCTTCTAACCGCTTACTCCATCAAGAATCTCCTCTTTTATCTGAGTATAAAAGTCAGGGTGCTTCTGGCAATTTTAAGGACGCTTTCAGTGCTGACATTCCTCTTTATATTCTTTGAACCATCCATTGTTGAGACCACATACTACCTTGAAAAGGACACAGTGGCAATTCTTGTAGATGCCTCCCGTTCAATGTCTATTTCATCTGATGGCTTATCAAGGCTCCAGATAGCAAAGAGGGTCGCCTCAAAGATAATCGGGAATAATGAACTGAGAAAAGAACATAATATAGTCATCTACTCATTTAGTAAGAAGACCCATCTGAACAGCTCAGTTGAAGACATCTCCATTCTCAATGAGGATTCAACAGATATTGTCAACTCGCTTGAAGATATAAGGCTCAGACATCAGGACCTCTCAAATATCATTCTAATCTCCGATGGCGCGGACAACAATCTGCTACAGAATAGAGGTGGAGATATCACTGATATATTAAAGAATTTCGCAAAGAATCTGGAGATCCCGGTTCATACCATTCTGGCAGGTAATGAGAATAGCATAAACGATGTCGCAATAAAGGTCATCTCCGCCTCACCTATTGGATTTGCAGGTAAAGAGTTTGAGGTCTCTTTATTGATTTCAAATAACTCCAATATCACAGAGACAATTCCAGTCAAGATTAAGGAGAATGACACACCTATCTATTCAACCAGCTTAAGAGTACCATTCAATCAGTCAAAACAGATTAAAGTCACTCTGTTTCCGAAGAATATGGGGAGAAATGTCTATGAGGTTTCAATCCCACCCTTTAGTGATGAGACAAACCTAAAAAACAATGTAGACTATTTCACCTCCAAGATAAGGAAAGAGAGCTTCAGGATACTTCAGATAAGCGGCTCAGTCTCCTATGATGTAAGGTTTCTAAGGCATCTCTTCAAAAAGGCACCGGATATAGACCTTATCTCCTTCTTTATTTTACGAACTCTTGAAAGTGATGTAAATGCACCCGATTCCGAACTATCGCTGATCCCATTCCCCGCAGATAGTGTAATAAAGGAGAGTCTATTTAGCTTTGATGTTGTAATATTGCAGGACTTCGGATTTGTGCCGTATGGATTAAATACAACATTTTCGGAACTTAACAACTTCATCAGGAGAGGCGGAGGACTTATATTCATAACCGGCAACAACTGGTACAGGTGGATCGGGGATTACATAACCTTCTTCAACGACTGTATGCCTGCTACCCCGAGAACTGATGATAATGCGATTGAGAATATCATCTTCAGGCCAGAGCTCACATCAGATGGGAAGAACCATCCAATAATGAGGATTCTTGATTCAATGGAAGAGAATACCATCCTCTTTCGCAATCTCCCCGAACTCCACGGCATACACAGGATAAACAATATCAAGCCTACATCTCTTTCACTTATGTCTGCAAAGATTACAGAGAACGAGACCCTCCCGATATTTTTAATTAATAGATGTGAGAAAGGTCGCACCGCACTAATTACTACTGATGAATTGTGGAGATTCTCATTCTCTGAGAAGACCCCTGATGAATTCAATCTCTATAACAAATTGATGAACAACCTGCTTCTATGGATAACGGCTGAACCGGATAGAGAGGACATTGTAATATCACAGAGTCAGCAATCATCAAAAACCGATGAACTAAGGGGTAGATTAGCGAGCATCATCTACTCAAATGATATAAAGATACAGATAGAAAATGGAACCACTATTCAGGGAAAAATTAATTCTGACGGAGAATTTAGCTTTGATATATCAAAGGTAGAGGATGGCATCCATAACGCCAAGGTCTTATATAATGACAGAATTTATAATATCTACTTTTATAAGAAGCTCAAAGATATTGAGATGCAGGATATTTCATTAAGGGCCGATGTCTTAAAAGCAATTGCGAGATACTCTAACGGTAAATATTACAAAGATAACGATATCTCTGATAAAGAGTTCTCTTTACAAAAGAGACCGATAAAGAAGATTCAGGAGAGAAAACGAACCCCATTATGGAATAAAACTATATTCCTTGCCCTCATTATAATATTATTTTCAATTGAGTGGTTTACAAGAAGGATGTACGGACACCAATAGATTATTTATTCACAGTAATCAGCCCCGCCCTCAATCTATTCTGCCCATCATTCTCTACCTCTTTGGGATTTGAAATAGGCATACGGGTATCACCCATATAAAAGCCTATATATACCGCTATCTTCTGAGCAGAATATGAGGATGGAACCTTTACTTCCCGCTCATCCACGATAATCTCACCCGGTCTCCAGTTGCTGGTGCGATATTTTCCAAATACCGGATAGTGGTCTCCATGAATCCTCTGCTCAAATCCACCCCACGAATCCATATGGACAAATATCTGCCAATCCTCATCAATGGGTTTAAGACATTTGAAATAGTATTTGATCTTAAATTTGGTGCCCGGCCTAACCTCTCTATCCACAGTATAACCGAGGAATGCAATCTGATCTCCAAATATCGCCTTTGAAGGGACCTGAATATCTGGAGGCGAGGTAAGTATATATTCCTTAATTGAGGACCTATCAAAAGAATTTCGCTCCTCATCAACCGGCTTTGGATTCGGGAGACAGGAAGAGATTATGAGGACCAAAGTGAACAGATATAAATACCTCGGGTTCATTCAAATTCCTCCTAAGATAAAACGAATATTTAATAATTTTAAATTGAAGTGTCAAGGGATTTATGCAGGACGGAAATAGTTGATTCTTATTGTTGCATTTCAGGAATCTGGGTTGTATAATAAAACTCAGGAGGTGGGAAATGAAGAAATATCTGTTATTGATATCAATCTTTTACCTTTTATATGCCTGTAGCTCACAGACTGAACCTAATAATATCTCTGATGAAAATGTGGATGTGGTCATTAACTTACGGGATGGAACTTCTATCAAAGATATTGAACCTTCTGATGCTTCAGAGGAAGTCTGTAAAACAGGTGATAAGAGAAGTTGTTTTAGTGGCACTGACTCCCAGAGGAATAAGGGAATCTGTAGAGATGGTGAACAGATCTGCACTAATGGTAGATGGGGTGAATGTAAGAATGAAATATTGCCAGAGAGTGATGAGACCTGCGGGAATCAAAAGGACGATAATTGTAACGGCATTACAGATGAAGGTTGTGAGTGTAAAGATGGAGAAAAGAGGAGTTGTTACACCGCCAGCGAAAATACAAAATATGTAGGATTATGTAGACCTGGCACACAATATTGCAAAGATGGAAAATGGGGATTGTGTGAAGGTGAGATTACTCCAAAACCAGAGAGCTGCGAAGGTGTAGCCGATGGATTTGCCCCTCTTGATTCAGATTGTGACGGGAAACCAGACCCATCAATCACCAACAGGTGCGGTAAATGTGGTCCTGAATTTGAAGAGATATGTGGAAACCTCGTAGACGATAATTGCAATGGAGAGACTGATGAAGGCTGTATATGCAGGGGCGGGGCGATTCAGAGCTGTTATACCGGTCCCAGAGAGACTCTCAATAAAGGAATTTGTAAGGCCGGGATTCAGGAATGTATAAATGGGAGATGGAGTGAATGCAAGGATGAGATACTGCCAGAGAAAGACGAGGTCTGTGGTAATCTAAAAGATGACAATTGCAATGGGATTACTGATGAGAACTGCCCCTGCACGGAGGGGGCAAAGAAGAGATGTTATACAGGTCCAGCAAATACAGAGGGTGTCGGGAGCTGCAGAGCTGGAATATCTATCTGCACAAACGGGGTCTGGGGTAAATGCGAGGGTGAGATACTTCCTGAAAAGGAGAGCTGCATAGGGGTGGAGGATGGCAAGATTCCAGAAGATACAGATTGTAATGGAGAGGTTGATAGAACAGTTGTAAATCTATGTGGATATTGTGGGCCGCTGCCACAGGAGATTTGCGGAAATGGAAAGGATGACAACTGCAATGGAGAAGTAGATGAGGGTTGTGATTGTAATGCAGATTGCCAATGCTCGGGTGGGGATTGTGAATGCCAGCCAAGATTCAATCAGCCCTGTTATGGGGGGCCATTGGAGAATATGGGCAAGGGAATATGCAAGAGCGGACTCCACGATTGTATCTTTGTAAATAATAAGTGGCAGTGGACTGAATGCAAAGGATATATACTCCCTGAGCCCGGTGAAACCTGTGACGATAAACTGGATAACGATTGCGATGGATATACAGATGAGGGGTGTGAGAGCAATAATTGTGACCCTGAGACTCAAGAGGGGTGTATTATTGAACCAGAGTGTGAGGACTGGATGATAAGGAGCTGCTACACTGGACCGATTGAGACTCGCAATAAAGGGAGCTGTCACGACGGCACCCAACATTGTATCAATGGATTCTGGGAAAAGACCTGCAATGGAGAGAAGAAACCAACGGGTGAGGAATGTGATGGCATAGATAACAACTGCGATGGGAATATTGATGAAGACTGCGAATGTTCACCCGGTGAAGTGAGTGAATGCTATAATGGACCAATTCCAGTGATCTTTCAAAACGAGTTTGAGAAGAGTATCTGCAAAAGAGGTGAGAGAGTCTGTCTTGAATCGGGGAGGTGGGGAGAATGCACCGGCGCAACTCTTCCAGTTGATGAGGTCTGCGGAGACGGTCTGGATAATAATTGCAATGGATATGTAGATGAATACTGCGATTGTAATCCCGGCCAGAAGAGGCTCTGCTATACCGGAAATCCAAATACAAGAGGGGTTGGGGAGTGCAGAGATGGGATTGAAGAGTGTACAATTACTGGATGGAGCGGTATCTGTGTTGGGGAGATAAAGCCAGCACAGGAGATATGTGGTGACGGATTGGACAACGACTGCAACGGACTCATTGATGACTCTGTAAATGCCTGTGGTAAATGTGATGAACCTTGCTACGAAAAGGATTATAATGACCTCTCAGATTGCAGTGTAGAAGGGAGGAATTGCAATGGAGTAGAACCCGACCCAAATAATCCGGGCTCTATCACACTCGGTGAGGCGACATTCCAGACTCCTTTTATCTATGTGGCTGTTCAGGGCAAGAACGAGATAGCCAAACTGGATACAGTAACCGGACAGAAGATATGGCAGAAGTCCTCCTATGGAACCGACCCATCCCGTACCGCGGTCGCAATGGACTATTCCGTCTGGGTTGGAAATAGGGGATTCAACTCTCCCGGCAACCCAGATTATTCAAATGCAGTACACCTTGATATAGATGGGAATCTCGTATGCCGTGCAGATGTAATCGGGATCTGCAGAGGAATCGCCATTGATGCATATGGATATGTCTGGGCAGGGACATGGAATACAAAGAAACTCTATAAGATTCATCCCTATGAAGTGGATAAGACACAGAATCCTCCAAGATGTAAGGTAGAGGCGGTCTATGATATACCTATTCCAGTCTATGGCCTCGCTGTGGACGGCAGAGGCTATCTATGGGCTTCTACAAATGCGGCTCAGACGATAAAGTTTGATACCTCCAAGGGCAATTACACCCTGGTATCATTCCTCGCTGCATACGGGATTGCAGTCTCTCCTAAAAATGGCTGGATATGGTTTGGGAGTTATCACAAGACCGGTTGTGTTAATGCGGTTGAACCAGACCCACCTTATACAACACACAATACATCTGTTGGGTGCGGAGGGATTATTACAGGTGTAACAGTTGATAGAGATGGATATGTCTGGGCATCAGCATATACAAGTACGCACAAGGTATATAAGATAGATCCCTCAACAGGGCAGGAGATATGCAGTGCGCTCTCACCCTGTTATCCAGGCGGGAATAGCGGATGCGATGCAAGGGGTGTAGCAGAGGACTCTGCTGGTAAGATATGGGTAATCAATAGGGGCGGAGGTTATGCCAACAGATTTACAAAAGACTGCAGGCTTGAGGCAACCTTCCCGATTGACCCGGGTTATTATACCTATACCTACTCTGATATGACCGGACAGCAACTGAGGGTCGTCACCACCAAAGAGGGATATTTCATTCAAAACTTTGATTCTGGATATACAAACCCCAAATGGTATTCCATCACCTTTGACTCCATTATTCCACCTGATACATCTATTGAAATCAGGGCAAGGGCTGCAAACACCGCCGGAGAACTCCAGACCAATCCGACTCAGTGGTGTGGGCCTTTTACAATATCACCGGTCGACCTGACCACCTGTCCATTTCTAAATGACCACAGATGGTTACAAATTGAGGTCAGGCTCTCTACAAAGAAAGATGGTGTCAGACCCTCTTTGAGTAATATTAAGGTATACTGGGCAAGAGATTAAAAAAGATTTGACTTTGATAAATTTTTGGTATAGAAGCAAACTCCCTGTTCTGGAGGTAGAAGATGAAGGAGAAGATTCACCCTGAATATCAAGATTGTACAATTACCTGCGCCTGCGGTAATGTAATAAAGACTCGTTCCACAAGGAAGGACTTCTCTGTGGAAATCTGCTCAAACTGTCATCCATTCTTCACTGGCAAGCAGAAGATCATTGATACGGCTGGTAGGGTTGATAAGTTTATGAAGAGATACGGAAAGACAGCCGCCAAAAAAGAAGAGTTGAAGAAGGATTAAGACCTTTTTAGATATAGTTAGATGAATTCAAGAGAAAAGCTGATTAGAATTAGAGGGGAGTTGATTGATTTAATATGTCAATTCTTCAATAGTCGTGGATTTTTGAGAGTGGAGACCCCTTCTATATATCTCTCTGAAGAGAGTAACCCTCACATAAAGAGCATAAAAGTTGGACTCGAATTTAATGGTAAAAGAATTGATGCAACACTCATCACCTCCCCTGAAATTTTTATGAAGAGACTACTTGCTGATGGATTTGGAAATATTTATCAGATGTGCAGATTTTACAGAAATGATGAATATGGAAATCTCCACAGCCCCGAATTTCTTGGACTTGAATTCTATGAACTCAATAAAAACTATTACGGGACGATGGATACCACAGAGGAGTTAATTAAATTTCTTATTAGAGAGAAGAGCCTCAGGGTATTCAATAGATATGGGAAGGAGATTGATTTCACAAAACCATTTGCAAGAATAAGTGTTATGGAATTATTGAAGGAATATGGAGTTTACTTAAACTCTCTCGAGGATATAGAGGAACTCAAATCAGAACTCAAAGACAGAATCAATATCACAGATTCGGACAGTTATGATGATATATTCTTCAAATTCTTTCTTACATATATAGAGCCCGAACTCGGGAAAGTAGAACCGATATTTCTTTTTGACTACCCTCCTTCAATGTCCTCAATGGCAAAGATATCAGAGAAGGGAGGTATAAGGGTGGCTGAGAGATACGAACTATATTTCAATCAGGTTGAGATATGTAATGGATTTTCTGAATTGAACGATGCAGATGAACAGGCAGAAAGACTAATAAAAGATTTGAACTTAAAAGGTGCAAAAAATAATTATGATAGAGTTTTTATTGAGGCATTAAAGAGATTACCCCAATGCTCCGGGAATGCAATCGGCATTGATAGATTAATTATGGTGCTTTTGAACTTGAAAAGTATAAAAGATATTATACTCTTCCCCCTTGATGAAGAGATTGAACTTTATAAAAAGTAGATTTACTCTGATAACTCTCATTTTCCTCGCCTTCTCTATGTTTTCCTATGAGAGAGAATATGCTGAAGGTTCAAAGAAGGCCCTAAAATGGGAAAAGATGCCAATAAAGTATCATATAAATAAGTATTGCTATAAACCCATAGAGACAGAAAGGTGCAAAGATGCCATAGTTAAATCTTTTCAGGAGTGGGAGAGTCCGGATTGCACAACTCTCAGATTTGAGAGAGGTGAAGATACAGAAGAGGCAAAAGGTTCATTTAATAGTCTGGATATTGAGGCAAATAAAAATATCATTGTATGGTATTACAAAGACTGGCCATACGAACCTAATGGTCTGGCACTCACAACTGTTACTTATGATGATAAGACTGGAAAGATCTATGATGCAGATATAGAACTAAATGGTGTGTTTTATAGATTTGATGTTGTGGAGCGGACACCCTCAACATATACAGATATCCAGAATACAATTACTCACGAAATTGGACATATGATAGGTCTTGACCATACTTTCAACCCTGATAGCGTGATGTATCCTACAGCGAGGGCCGGAGAGATAAAGAAACGTAAACTCTCACAGGACGATATTGATGGTGTCTGTGCAATCTATAAAGAAGATAGCGGTTGCAGCTGCTCTACTCTCTCTTATTGAGCACAACTATTCCAAGGTCATTATTTCCCTTTTTGAGTTCCACATTCCTCTGCGCACTACTATAAGTAATATTTCCGCCAGAATCTATCCCGTAAATAATAAAACTATACACCCCCTCACTCAGGTCCTGATTCATATACTGCTGAGGGAGACAGGAGAGTGTCTTATCCAGAAAGACTGCTCCACCAGATGGCGCACTGAAGATAATCCTCACATTGGTTACACCGACATCGTTACAGGATTTACTCTCAGAACCGAATGTCCACCCAACCTGAAATATAGCCTTTGTATAAACTCTCTTTAATACAATCACCCCTAAGTCATTGTTTCCAAAGTTGAGGGTCTTCTCAAGACTTGCAAAATACAAAGGGACACCAGCCACATCATAACCGGTGAGCTCAATAAGATATTTCTTCTTCGGGGCAAATGCTGTTATGGTTCCACCCTTATCAGAGCATTTTATAAAATCATCAAACTCAACCGTTCCATCTGCATTATAAATCCTGACACCAATCTTTGATACACCAGCCTGCACACAGTCTGTATTTGATTGAGACTCAAATGACCAGCTAAATGTAATATCAGATAAGACATAAGCAAGTTCAATCAGGACCACCCTGCCGTTAATATCCACCTCGGATGACCCTGAATATCTGATCTCACCATTTGACCCAATCCCTTTTAAAACCACACTATAAGTATCAGGGATAAAATTTGTAACAGTTACGCCCATATATTCACAGGAGAAGTTGTTTTCATATTCCAGAGTTCCATCAGAGTTATAGACTTCAAGCCCAATGACCAGAACTCCAGCCTCAGCACAACTGATATTATTTGGAAATTTCCAGGCTATCTTCAACTCTCCCGAACCACCCTGTGGAGGAGAGACCCCTCCACAGGAATTGAAAATCAGTACCGTTGCAATGAGAAGAACTAATATATAAAACCTTCTTGAGTTCGGGTACATAATCTCACCTCACCTCTCAATAAGTAACTGAACCCGGGATATACCAGAGTACCTTCTCACTCATAGTTCCCTTCAAATAAGTCTGCACAGTTCCAGATACAGAATCCAGTAAAACCGCCTGAAGAGTTACAGAATTTATATAGCAATGGTCTGATTGCAACTGCAATGTCTTGTTAATCTTAATCACATTGTTGATGTAGCATATTTTGTAATTACTATCCTGAGGGTCAATCTGACAGACCGTCACCTGAGTAGGTGAAGAATAACTGAATGATAGTTTATATGGAGGTTTCTCCGGTACAATAAATGTTGACGGCCCACTTATAACCGGTGGCGGTGGTGGTGGAATCTCATCCGAAAGAGGCTTAGCTGTTGTAAACTCTATAACGGCACCCGGTTGATTTACAAAGTGTGAATCACATACCTTAAAATTAAACTTATACGTCTCTCCGTTACGCATTGAGAAAGTTGTATTCGGGCATAATAGATTTATTCCAGGTGATACCGGATTGGAGCCATTACACTGACCCGCAGAAGGATAAGGGTCGGTTACAAGATTGATAGCATCTGACCACGCCATAATGGTCTCTTTGTATATGTTGGTGTTTGAATCCCATTTGTTATTTCCACTGCTCCAGATACCATCACCGTTTGTATCAAAGAAGAGTTCCACAGGTAGATTTCGCACATTGTCATCATCGGCATCAAAGAATGGCTCGGGCAGGTCCACAAATGGCTCGCTGGCAGAGATGGTATCTCCACCGACTGTATTTATCCAATTATTACATCTGGGTGGGTCGTACGAGGCGATATCAATCCTCCTACACTTCTGGTCTGTCCCCGCATCAAACTTCTGTGCCTGAGGTGTTGTAAAGATATTCTCTCTCCACATCTCTGAGCCAGTAAAATCACCATTCCCATCATTGTCGTAAAACTCCTCTTCACCAGTTGTAACTGCTATAATTGAAACGACCGTATCCCTCGGATTATTTGTGCCATTAAAAGGTTCTCCGGCAATCGGTGTTGTATCATAAGGATATGGCTCTGAGGTTCTCAAAGAAGCAGTAGCAGTACCTAAATATGCCTCCCAATCATTTGGATATGTTGACTTTGCCGTCTCTCTGTCATAGGTCAATGCCTGTGAAGTCATCAGTCCAGCCTCAGACCTAAAGTGAACTGTTGTAGCCTTTTCAATCTTATTTGTATATCTATCACCAAGAGAGACCTTACAGGGGACTTCAACAGGTGTACCACCCAATGCAGCAACTACCTTCCTCTCGCAACTAAAGTTCATATATCGAGCTGAAGGCTTGGCACCGATTATCGCTATGGCTGGAGAGACACCCTGCACTGTTATACCGGGAAGTGTAGATGATGCAGTCACAGTGAATGTAGTGGCAACTGTACCGGATTTAATCGTAGCATATACCATACCACTATCATCCGTATATGCATAAGGAGGAATAATTACAATCCCGCCCGGTGAATTGCTGAGTGTAAAGTCAACCCTCTGATTTTTCGGGAACCTCTGACCGATATTGTCAAATACCTTAAAAGAGATTATCGCTGTCTCATTGAATCCAGAACCCTTTGCACCCATTACATCACTTGTAATACTCTGATATATAATAGAACCCAGCGTCACAAAATTGACATAGGTAGAGTTAGAAATCACCTTATTATCTGGTGTAGTAAACTTCCCTTCAATCCTTGCAAGTGCCGCAGCAGGACCACTTATCAATTTTGCAGAGGCGTTTCCACTATTATTCAGCTGAACCGTTATATCTTTGTGCTGAATGTCGTTATAGACGCATTGTGGCGCCGGATCAATACATTCAAGAGTACCATCTGTCGTTGTAATCTTTACACTGCCGGTCTTCACCGGGGCATTTGTATTATCAAAGACAAAGGCAGTAATCGTAGTTCTGGAATCACCATCTGCAATCAGTGATAAGTCAGATGCCACCACACTTATGAAGTAATTTGTAAGTGCATCTGCCGGTCTGATTATAATGGTAATCTTCCTCATCGGCACCTTATTCCCACAGAAATACTGGGCTGTAACCTCCGCTGCACCAGCCTCTGAACCTCCAAACATGGTAACAGTCGCCTCACTATTATTATTGGTCAATACAACAATCTCCTGTTCACCGTTGCTGAATTTGCCCAATGTGGTAGTCAGCTGAACCGGTACATTAGCACCGATAGGCTGATTAAACTGGTTTCTAATATCTTTTACAGTAATCACAGTTGAATCTGTTCCATTTGCCTGAATTACACTGTTTGATGCCTCAAGCCTGAATGCACAGGGACCGGTGGCATTCGGGTCATTCATAACACCGAGCGAAGTAATGGTAGCACTCTGGTCATACTGCTTCTCATCAGCAGACGGGTCAAATGAATAAATAATCTTTACATTGGCAGATACATTCTGGGTCTGGCCAGAATCACCAACCACATCATCAAAGACGGCAAATGTACCTTTGATCCCGGCAGAAAAATCGGAGATAGCGGTCTGCTCAGAACAGATATATGACTGGCAGCTTCTACCTGTTGTAATCTTCATTCCAAGGTCATCATTTATAACCGGGGACTTTCCATCAATCCCTATCTTGCCAATTGTGAATAGAGTTATTATTGAAGATTTAGTTGGAGGATTGAGCCTTGCATCTTTAATCTCATAAGAGAAGTCCTGAGTACTTCCATCTGCCAGATTGAATGTAATAGGACATATGACACTCAGGTTCGGTTCATTCTGCTTACAATCTGAACCGGGGGCAACAGGGCCTGTCCAGAGGACATATGTCTTAACCCATACCAATGAATTGTCATTGGGATCAGAATGAGAATCCCAGACTCCGTTGGCCGGCGTATATTTGCCATCTGCATTGGTATCAATATACAGCTCAGCGCAGTTATATGGTTTATTCTGCTGTCTCAATGTCTCATCAGCCGGTGTTGAACCATCACAATATCCGTTATCATTCTCATCTACAAAAGGTTCGCCCTGATCCACAAATGGCTCACCGGAATCATACTTACCATTCCCGTTGACATCATCAAATTCCTCCTCACCCTTAAATGCAGCAATCAGAGTTACAAGCCCATCTCTCGGGTTATATGTTTTACCACCTGAGGTATAACGTGGCTCATTGGCAAGAGGGGCAACATCAGCGGGCATTCTCACATTGTTCGTCACCAAATTAGCGTATGCGTTTCCATCTTCGCCAATATTTGAGACATTCGTAATAATCCCGGCCTCTGTTATAAATCTTACAGCCACAGGGAGACTTACAACATTTGTATATCTATCCCTTGCACTTACTACACAATTGGTAGAAACCTTTTCACTCCCAAAACCTCCAAGGTTTTTATATTCACAACCAAATGAGACATATTTCCTGTTTGGCTTTGCACCTATAATCACAATCGGATCTGACGATGCCGTGACTATTTGAGTCCCCATCTGCGCCCTTGCAATAATATTTATAGTCTGCGCAAGAGTACCGGTTGTAATTATGGTCTTCACGAGACCGTCTTCAGCAGAGATTGAAGATGCTGGATTGAGTGTAATTGCACTTGTCCCGCTCTGTGCCCCTGTAAATGTAAAATCTACATTCTGACCCGCAAGCGGTCGTCCAGATGAATCAATAACCCTGAAGATTACCTCTGCTGTCTCATTAAATCCAGAATCTTTTACACCAAGTGGCGACTTTGAAATTGAGAGATATTTAATATCAGCAAGTTGAACAATATTGATTTTCACCTCAGACTTTAATTCGGGGTTGCTCTGAAATAGAGATGCACTCACTGTTGCCTCGCCTGTTGAATAACCACCCACCATCTCAATTGATGCCAGCCCTCCGGATGTCTGAGTTACACACAGGTTGGTTGTATTAATCTTGGTATTGATGCACTTATATCCATTTGGACTATTTATATCAGGGGGATTCTTGAAATATCCGAGTGTAGTTGTGAACTTTACAAGAGTTCCATCAGCAACCGGAATCCCACTGTCATCAATAAGAGTTGCATTAAATTTTGCGGAGTCAACTCCATCAGCCATAATGCTGGTCTTACCAGAATCAGGCTCCATAAGTATATTGACACCTATAAATGTGACCTTTACCTCGTCAGTAACCTTTGTAGAATATGAATCATTACAGATAAAGCTTGCCTGAATAGTCGCCGTTCCACCTCTCTCTCCATTTACCATCTGAACAGTTGCCTGCTTATTGCTTGAATTTACTACCAGATATTTTGAACCACCTGCTGTAAATTTACCGATATCTGTGCTGAAAGTAATTGTGGTATCCCAGGGCAATCCATCCTTATCAAGTGGCTCTGCCTTAATAAGGACCTGAGAGACTCCATCAGCGGCGACAGGGAGAGATGGGGTAAATGAGAGTTTGCTTCTGCAGGCACCTGAACTTATTGTGGAATCCATTCTACCACTTGAGGATATCACAGTCTTCTCAGAACCGGTGGAGGTCTTTGTCTCTATAGTAGCCGAGACATAAGATGGTTTCATCACCTCCTTTTCAGGGTCATCATCGGCGAGTGTAAATGCCCCGAAATAGCCGGTCCCAAATGAAAACTCATTTACCTCATAAGATATCTTTGGATTTGTCTGGTTCGCCTTTCTAACTCTTTTAATACCTATGCCGGTCATAGCTGGGACTGTCTTACTTGTATCGCCCAGAAGCTTACCGGCACCATCCACCTTGACTTCAATAGTAGAGCCCGGTATTGGGGGGAGGAGATTAAAATCTTTAAAGGCATAATAAAATGGCATTGAACCTTTATTTGGTATATCAAATCTCTCCGGACACATCACAGATTGAGAATTTGGATCCGGGGTCGCCCCAAGGCACTTCCCACCAGTAGCAATATTTCCAGTCCAGACTACCCATGTTGCCTTCCAGATAACCGTATTCCCATCCCATTTGCCATTTGGACCATCATACTGACCATTTAGATTTACATCTATAAATGCCTCATCTGAATCCCATTGATTGTTGTCATTCATATCCACAAAAGGCTCACCTAAATCTACGAACGCCTCACCCTCATCGTACTGCCCATTTCCATTCTCATCATCAAACTCCTCCTCACCTGTTGTCGCCGCTATTATAGTTACTAGACCATCTCTCGGATTTCTTGCAAGCCCCGTCCCCACCCTCGGTTCATCAGTAAATGGCTGCACATCTTTGGGCCTTGGGTCCTGAGTTCTCAGTGTTACATTGGCAATCCCCATTGAATCCGGGTCTTCACTTGTCTCAGAAGATGGTGTGATTGCCCCCGCCTCTGTCCTGAAGAATATCTTTGTAGAAAATGGAATCTTATTTGAAAACCTATCTGCAATAGCCACCGAGCAGTGCTGTTCAAGAAGGTCATATACGAATCCCTGAACATTTATATCACCAGGGTTACAACTAAAATTGAAATACCTCGCATTGGGAACACCCGTGGTCATTACCACCGGACCACACCTCGCCTCACCAACTTTGGATGAGCCCTTTACCCATACCGTAGTTGGGACAGTGCCGGCATAAAGTATAGTACAGGCAAGCCCTGAGTCATCAGAGACCATACTTGTAGGATTGACATATATGCCACCCGGTGCATCTGATGGCGCGAAACTTAATGTAATCTTTGATATTGGTGCACCCTGGTCATCAACCACCTTAAAACACATATTGGTATAATCTTTATGACCAGAATTCTTGAGCCCAAGATGACTATCTCCAATATATTCACAGGATATTGTAGCATTCCTGATGAGTCTCACATCTATCGTTTTAGAGAGCTGTCTATCCAAGACTCTGGTCTGAACATTGACTGTAGCAATACCCATATCTCCATCAGACTTCAACTGGACCGATGCCTTCCCGCCTTCTGTCTTAACTGTTAGATGTTTTGTCTTTGAATTATCCGTTGTAACAAAATATCCAAGTACAGTATCAAAGATTACATCAACCTCTGGCGAGACAGGGTTCTCGCCATCCGAGGTGACAGATGCCTCAATCTTCAGTGAGTCAATACCGTTTGCAATCAGATATTCGTATTCACTCGTAACCTTGAGAGTTGGAGACTTTTCCGGCTCCTGCATAGATATCTTTAATGGCTCGTTTGTATTGGAGACCAGCTCATTACCCTGCGCATCCTTACACTTAAAACTGGCATTGACCTGAATCTCGGTATTGGCATAACTGATCGCATAAATCTTGACCTTTGCCGCGCCCTGAGCATTTGTCAGTGCAGATGTACTTAGCACCGGTGTATCAGTCTTGCTTACAAATGAACCGGGAGAGGTGGTTGTAAAGGTAATCTGAGTACCTGAACTTACCGGTTTTCCTTCATAGTCTGTGGCATTCGCAGATATCTCAGCATAATCCTCTCCATTGGCAATAATTGACTTCTTATCTGCTGATAGGACTATCAAACAGGGCTCACCGGTCTCAACAGGGATCTTCGTAAAGACCACAGATGCGGTCTTTCTGTATTCTTTATTGGTTGACGGGTCCGTATAAGCGGCTGTAATTGTGACAGTACCATCTTCTTCAGATGTAAGACTCTCAGTAGCCTTACCATCGGTAGTATAGACAACCACACTATTTGTATTGTTGGAAAATTTTCCTTTACCTGTCGCATTGAGTGTGATCTCACTATCATCCGGGGCATTCTGACCACCAATGGTAAGTCCAATTGTAATCCTGGCTGCCGTCTTCCCATCAGCAGGGACATTGGAAGAAGGGCTCACTGAGAGGGTAAGTTTCACTACTGTAGAAGGGCCTGTATCTTCTACAGATGCACCACCTCCGCCTCCACAGGAGACGATGAGCACTGTCATAAACACAATTGAAAGGATACCTGAATATTTTTTCATAAAAACCTCCTATCCAGCACGGATTTAGTAATATAGTTTATAGCAAACAATATATTTTTGCAACAAGATTTTGATCATATATATCAATTTCCGGTAAAAAAATAGGAGAAAATTTTTACTTGACAAATCTCATTGCTAATCTTATATATTACCACCTTATTTTTATGAGGTGAAAGAGATGTTAACAAAGATGACCAAACATTTTTCGGAGAAAGAAGTAAAGAAGAACTGGTATATCATTGATGCCAGGGACCAGATCTTAGGAAAAGTTGCCGTAAAGGCAGCAGATATCCTTCAGGGGAAGAATAAGGTTGAATTCACCCCAAACTCAGATGTAGGCGATTTTGTCATTATCGTGAATGCCAGAAAGGTCAAGGTGACCGGGAATAAACTTATAGAAAAGATCTACTATAAGCATACCGGTTACTTCGGGAATTTAAAAGAGTTCAACCTCAAGTATCTACTTGAGAAACACCCCGAAAGAGTAATATCACTCGCCATAAAGAATATGCTCCCCAAAGGGAATATCGGTCATAAGATGTTCAGAAAACTTAAGGTATATGCAGATGAATCACATCCGCATAAAGCCCAAAAACCAACAGTAGTTACTTTCTAAAGGAGATTGCAGATGGCTATTGAAACTCAAATTATGGCAACAGGAAGAAGGAAGAGAGCAGTTGCAAGAATTATCTTAAGACCTGGGAAAGGGGAGATAAAGATAAATGACCAGAATCTAAATGATTACTTCCCGAGAGAGACAAGCCGAATCATTATCAGACAACCTTTCCTTATTACAAATACCCTCTCAGAGCTTGACGCTATTGTAAACGCCAGAGGTGGTGGCAAATCAGGGCAGGCTGAGGCAGTAAGGGCTGGAATATCAAGGGCGCTCATCAAATATAAACCTGAACTCAGACCAATTCTCAAAAAGGCTGGATTCCTTACAAGAGACGCCAGAGAGGTTGAACGAAAGAAATACGGACGCAAAAAAGCCAGAAAGAGATTCCAGTACAGCAAGAGATAAGCACTTCCAACAATTCTACAAATACCAAAACTCTGGTTTTCCAAAAATAGAATATCAACAATAGTTGTGTTTCACTGCTACCACAAATAATCTGCTCTGAGAAGTTAACCATTTATAAAATAATGAATGAGTCTATTCAAATTGACAGGATAACATTGCCACGAATTACACCTAAGAGATAAATCCATTAATTCCTCTCTGCTTTTATCTTTCTCACCAACTTATAAAACATATTCTTAGAAAATCTTATAGAATTTGCCGAAGACCTATACGAAACATCACTGCTGTCCAAAACAAGCCGCTTTGAGAAGTGAACTATTTGTAAAATAAGAATTCTGGACGAATAAATACAGGTTTTCAAAATCTGTTTACCCCCTTTCTTGAATATACTACTCAATAAAATGCTGTCCAACTTTTAAAACAATGGCTAATAATCATTAACCCCTACAATGGCTACATCTGGTACAACAGGTAAGGTTTAATAGGGTTTATTTATCCATTAGCATAAATTTTTGTATAATAAACCCCGTTAGAAATCTATCGCTACAAATTGCTCCAACAACTAAATCCTTTTGCTCCCTTATCAACCTTCGTCCCCTCTACCGCCCTTATAAGACTAATAATTCTGTAGAATTTCCTTACCTCAATCATAGATTTGTCCAGAGATACTGCTTCAGTGTTTTTGACGGTTCCGTATTTTTAAACTTACTTAAAGTGTCATAAGAGTGAATAAAATTTTAATAAAACAGACTGGACAGATTATAATGCCATAAATGTTGTGGATTTATCTGAAAACCAGTATCCAGAGATTACTCAAAATGTGTATTTTATTGATGGTTGGAGATTCAAGAAGAGTGTGCCTATACCAAGGAAATAATATGCCCTTGCCTCAATGGCAATGGAGAAATGCCTCAGGGTTGTATAATATTCAGCCCCAACTCCGCCATCAAAGGCTGGAGATGTTCCGCTCATAGAGAGTTCCGAACCATCACTCTTATAATTCTTATCAGGAGAGAGGAATGCAAAACCACCACCTGCCCTGACATAGGCAAATAGCCTATCAGTTGAAAGGTATGCAAATTTTGCAGAGAGACCAATCAATTTTATAGCGACATCGTTTGAGAGGTACTTCGGATAATTCTCGGCACATTTATCTACATCAATATTATCTCCAAACTCCTTTTTGCACTTATTTGCATCAAAATACACCATCTTCCCTTCTTTATTGTATCCATATCCATAGGCATAACCGGTGGAATTATCAGCAGATATAAAAAATGAATAGAATCCAGCCTCTACAGAGAGTATATCCATAATATCATATCCCACAGTCATTGAATTGGTAAAGCCGGAGGAGAGTCCGGATACATCAGACATAATGGAAAGCCCATATGCAAGGTCTGTATTTACAAAGATACCCTTATGCACCTCAGTAATCTTCTTAACCTTATAAGCGGATGTGGCTGTAGTCTCAGTCTGCGCAAAGAGAGAGAAAGAAAATAAAGAAATAATAATCAAGAAGAGTGCATTTCTTCCAATCATAAAAACTCCTATTAGAAAATGAATTATAATTGAAAATGGTTTTTTCATTAAAACAGGAAAGGCGGAAGAATTATATAATTCTCGGCTCTTTGAATCACTACCATCATAAAGGACTGATTCAGAAACCAGTCTCGCCTTTCTCAAACAATTTTTTAGGAAGTTATTTATTCGTTTGTAGATACTGATGTCTCCATATCTTCTTTCTCTGACACGACTCTTAACTACAACTGTTCTATCCATTTCTCTATTACTGTCAATACGGATCCCAATGTGTTCTCCAGACTCCTTATTGTCACTACCTCTGTTTGCAAATTTTCCAGGACTATTTTTGTTATGCCTTCTCATAAATCTTTTCTACATCTAAGAGAATTTTTTATAGTTAACTCCCGTCTTTAATCTGTTCTCTTGAGTATAAATGGATATGTCACAATCACAATACCTCCACCCTTTGGCTCGGGGAATTTCCATCCTTTAATCTTACTAACTATACAATTCTCAACATTCTGGTTATTAATTGTGGTCTCTTTCACCTTTGCTGACTGAACTGAACCTGTTGGAGATATTACAAAGTTGACTGATACCTTACCCCAAAGTCCAGGATTCTTTGCAAGCTCAAGCTCATAGCAGTATCTTATCTCATTTGCATGTGCCCTGATAACTCTTCTGATCAATTCCTTATCAAGTGAACCGAGGACCATTGGAGTTCCACCAGATATACCTATATCATGTTCCTTCTTTCCACCAATTGAACCCACACCATAACCATAACCACCCTGTCCCGCACCTCTCCCTCTGGTACCAACAGAGCCGATGCCGATAGAATCAAGGCTGGAACCTCCGCCACCAGGACCAACACCTCTAAGCCCTAATCCACCCGAGCCCCTTGCATCACCTATCTGAGAACCAAATAGTCCTCCAATAGCATTTTGTAAATCACCTCCAAGACCTTTTCCACCAAATAATGTTGAGCCACCGGCAAACATACCACCACTCTTGCCAAACATTTTCAACACTCCAACTTTCTGGACAATCTCCCTATCATCGGGTTTAATTGCCTTTACAGCAGACCTCTTAAAAACCTCTGGTGCATCTTTCTTGCCCATCTTACCTTCCTTACCTGCTGCTTTTGCACCCGACTCGCCCTGCTTTGGCATCTCCTTTAATTTCTTCATCTCTTTATCATCGTCCATTTTCTTCGCTGGTGTCATAATGAAGTTGACAAATTTATTAGGATTTTTAACCACCTGTTCGGTCTCAGCCTTTATATCGTATGGGAATAGATACATACTTACCAGTGATGTAACCGTAAAGAAGACAGCCACAATAAGGGCATTTAAATAATTGTAATCAACATTAGTTCCCAATCCGAGAGGGAGTTTTCTTGGTGGAGGTGTAAATCTAAACTGAAAAATTGCATTGTTAATATACATTCTGGTAATCGAATTAGGGGGCAGTGTATAGATATAAGAATCGGGTATTTGAGGATCAGGAAGTGCCCTTTTTTCATCTATCAAATCCTTGAATGACTTTGAACTCTCTCCAATATAGACCTCTCCCTCCACATTCCTTGGAAAGGTGAGTTGATATTCTCTATTTACTGTTCTAATAACTGGATATTCAGGGATGGTTATCTCATCCGGTATAATATAGAAATCACACTTACTCGTTGAACCTATAGTCACCTTCTGAGGATATGTAAAATATTTTACATCAACCATCTCCATATACCACAGGAACTTTACCTCAATAGCCCTATTTCCATAAGGGTCCTTCTCCTCCTCTTCATGCTCATCCAAATCCCTCTTTGATGCACCCTGTGGCTTTATATTCTCTTTAGGCTTACTCTTTTGAACCTCTCTCTTCTCTAATTTTGGAGATACTAACTTCTCCTCCTTTACAACCTCCTCCCTCTCCTCTTCAACTACCGGGGCTACTGCAACTGGAGATTTTATAACACCTTTATCAATTGATACAATCAGCTTTGTCTTCCCGAGGAGAATCTCATCACCGTCATTTAATACAGCCCTTTCTACGGTCTCTCCATTGACTATGGTTCCAGCGGATGAGCCCATATCCTTAATGAGATATCCATCTGATGTGGCTTCAATATGTGCATGAACCCTTGAGACTGTAGGGTCATCCAGCTTCAGATTAACAGAGGATAGTCTTCCAATTTTAATGAGAGCATCTGAATATGTCTCCTCTCCAATAAACTCATCACCATAATAAATCTTAAAAGAAATCTTTTTATCCATGGTCATCCCTTTCGTCTTAGAGGTCTGAGACCGAACCTAAGATCTTATTCTTAAAATCCTCTCTATATTTGATCAGATTCTGATGTTTAACCTTTGCAGCGCTCTGAATATATTCACCATCGGGCTTTGTAAGGTCTCCAGTAATCAGGTCATCTTCAAAGTCATAGACCGTCTTCTTCTTATATAGAGTTTGCCCATCTGAGACGGTTGCATTCTCCTCTTCGTCTGCGAAACTTAATTGAGAATTCAGAAGAAATATTATGGCAAAGACAATTGAGAGGAAAAAAAGTCTCTTCATCATACTACCTCCAGACAATTACTATTATAACACCATACCCTTATTAATTCAAATAGTATTATTTTATTCATCCTCATCTCCGTTTGATTGTGGATTCTTTGTGGATTCTGACTTTACCCCTTCAGACGGTTTATCCT
This sequence comes from Myxococcota bacterium, assembly GCA_049969675.1. GTDB lineage: Bacteria > Myxococcota > SpSt-1050 > SpSt-1050 > SpSt-1050 > SpSt-1050. The sequence goes on from JBMFOP010000002.1 coordinate 57,115, forward strand.
CACCCTTTTTCTCTTCTGGTTTCTGCTCTGTCTTCTTTTCCTCTGCCGGCGGCTGTTGTGTCTGCGCTGTAGATTGCGGAGTATTTTCTCCCTTCGATGTCCCTTCCAGCGGTTTTGGTGGTACTACCTGCTGTTCTGGGAGTGCCGACTTCTTAGACTCTGCCTCTGCCTTTTTCTTTTGTTCCTCTTCTGCCTTCTTCTGTGCCTCTTCTGCCTTCTTAGCCTTTTCCTCCGCCTTCCTCTTCTCCTCTTCAGCCTTCTTCCTCGCCTCCTCTTCAGCCTTCTTCTTAGCCTCTTCCTCTGCCTTCTTCTTCTCCTCCAGAACCTTCTGTGCATACTGAGTCATTGTCTCTGAGTATATCTTCTCAGCCGCCTTCGGAGCCTGATCCATAGCAAGCTGCTCAAGTACATCTTTATTCAACATCTGCAATAAATTCTTCTTGAAAAATTGATATGCCATCTCTGGAAGCATCTTCCTTGCCTGATCCGGGATTGTCTTCTTATCTGTAATCTTGAAAGATGCCTGAATGATATCAGCCTCTATCGCCTCTGGTGCCACAGCATATATCTCCTCTTTTAGAGTCTTATCCACCTGCTCAAGGATCGCCTTTCTCACAGCAGTAAATGAATCCAGTATAACCTTATCACGAATATCCTTCTCAGCCTTCTTATCATCCATAGGCTTTACAAGTTTTGCAACTGTCTTCTCACATGCCTTTCTAATTGGGGGGTCAAGTATCTCTGACAGTACCTTATTGTAAGCCTCCTCTACAGCCTTATCCTTATCCTTCTCTATCGCCTGATTTACGAGCGCCATTCTCTCCTCTTTGTCCTTTGCATCCTTTGCAAGGGCTGCCTTCTCTTTTACTTCCTTAATATATTGATATACAGGGTCCTTCATCCCGAGAGCCGTCCCCATTGTAGTCTTATACATCTCAAACCACCTGATAGCCTCATCATAATTTTCATACCCTTTGTACATCAAGATCCCCATATTCATCATAGCAGCAGTGTCCTTCGGGTCAAGTTTCAGCATTGTCTCATAGGTTCTCTTTGCATCCTCAAATTGTTTCTTTCCTCTGTACGCGACTGCCAGCCCCAAAAGGGCATCCCTATTTCTCGGTTCATAACTCAGGACCTCTGTAAACTGCTTTATAGCGCCGTCATAATTACTATACTTTAGTGCAATTGCCCCGATATTCATCTTGGCATCTATCATATCCTTCTTAAGGCTTACCACCTTCACAAACTGATTCAAAGCGCCAGATTCATCATCCAACTTCAAGAGAATCATCCCAAGGATATTATTCAGGCCCGGGTCGTTTGCATCTATCTTAAGACCTTGAATACAGGTGAGCCTTGCGAGTTGAAATTTATTTGCATCGTAATATATCATCGAGAGGACTCTATATGCCTCAAGATTTGTCGGGTCAAATCTAAGGGCCTTTCTACAGTACTTAATTGCCTCGTCAGCTTTATTCTGCTCCTTATAAATGGATGCCAGAATTACATTGTATCTTGCAGATTTCTCATCTTTCTTTAGCAAAGCCTTTGCAACCTCAATCGCCTGATTAAGCTTCTTCGCCTTACGATACACATTTATCAAATTTTCTGCAGCAATATCCATCTTTAAGGAAGCCATTTTATAATATTTTTCTGCATTATCCAGATCTCCCTTCTTCTCATACAGAAATCCGAGATTGTAATAGACCTCCGGGATAGAGGCACCAGAAGATTCAAACGACTTAAATCTTGAAATCAGTTCATCATAGTTTATTACACCAGATGCCTCCTGTTCCTTATATAGTGCTACCGCAGATTCAAAATCAGACTGACTGACACTGAGAGAAACAGACTTTGCAGGTTGAACTGCTGCCTCCCTTGTCTTACCCGGACATCCTGCTATAACAAATGCAATCAATATTATAAAAGATGCAATATACACCTTATTCATTGCCTTCCTCCTCCGTCTTTGAATCACCCTTCTCCTCCATAGTACCTCCCTCCCTTTCTGGCTCTGCCTCCTTCTTTGTCTTTTCGCCCTTCTTCTCCTCCGTCTTCTGCCCCATCTCATCTACATTCTTCTGTTCTACCTGTTTTGGCTTCTCTATCTCCTTCTTCTGTGTCCTCATCTCTTTTACCCTCTTATCCCAGTCAAACGCCATCGCAAATGGATTTGATTCAAGAACCTGTCTGAAATTATCGGGCTTTGGCTTTATCTCATCTCCAGATGGATACTCCTGTGGTCTCAACTCGTAAAGTCTCTTTAAAGACTCAACAGACCAATTATTAAAGACACCCAACTCAGAGGATTTTGAGAGGGCTGCCTGATAATGTGCAACCGCCTTCTCCTCAAGTGGCATGGTCTGTTCACGAATCATCTGCTTATAGAGGTCTTTCTGTTGTTTGGTCTTTAACTCTTTCGGAATCGGCATCTCCAGAAAGCCCTTGATAAACTTCTCGTATGCCTCTCCAATCTTATATAAACTGGCTATAGCCCATTCTGCCACTTTGATATTTACTATATCTGCATATGCCTTATAGACCTTCTCCATCGCCTTTGTCTTGTCGGCAAATCTCTTCTTAAATGTAGCCTCAGGCATCTCCAGTTTAATGGCATCAAACTGAGCAAATACCGGGGCTACCATAATAAATTTTGCGTGTGCAACTGCCTCTAACGCCTCAGGTGTAAATTTGTCCTTTTCCTTGCTCTTATCATAAATCTTGATTGCCTGTTCAAATTTCTTCTCAGCCTCTTTCTGATTTCCAAGTTCTCTTAGCAGCAAGCCCTGTTTTACTATGATTGGGATGAGTTTATTTACATCTGATTTTGAATACTTCTTCTCATACTCCTGATATACCTCAAGCTCCTTCTTCTTGTCTTTCATAATATTGTAAATCTTCGCTATTGAGAGATGAACCTCTGGTATATCAGACTCCCTCGGATAATCCTTTATATACTTCCTTCTCGCATCAATCGCCTCCTGATACATATCAAGTCCCAATAAATATGTACCTGCGTTGAAGAGGGCCGTCGGCGCATCCTTCTCTTTCGGGAACATCTCTACAAATTTTAGATAGTATTTTGCTGCATTTTCATAGTCTGCCTCATCTCTGTATGACTCAGCAACGGAGTATAAGGTCTTTGGTGCAAGTGAGGATTTGGGATATTTTTCCACAAGTAGTATCCTCATCTTAATAGAGTCTTCAAACTTCTGTGCCTTACTATAATTGGCAGCCGCATTATAGAGTGCTGTATCAGCCATCTTTGTATCCGGAAATTCCTGCTGGAATTCATAATACTTTTTTGCAGCGACCTCATACTCCCCTTTCTTTTCATAATCTTCAATCAGTTTGAATGCCGATTCGGCGACGAGCCTCTTTAGGTCCTCAAGCACTTTCCCCTTGGCAATCTTCGGGTTCTTTAAAAATTCGCGAGTCCATTTATTTAGTTCTGCCCAGTTCTGAGCAAGGTTAAATGAGTCCAGAATCAGATTTACTGCGTATTCTGCTACCTTGCTATCCGGATACTTTAGAGCCACATCCGCAAATAATCTATTCGCCTCCTTAAAGTAGTTGTATGAATAAAATAAATAACCTATCTCGTATGTAATATCTGGCAATCTCTCTTTATGCTCATTCCACTTGTCCATAGAGAGTTTGGGTGGCTTCTTGTCGGCTACGAGGATACCAATATATTTCTGCATTGCATCAATCCTCTTCTTCTGTATCGGTGGCATCTCAACTGGTGTCTTAATCTTTGCCGATGGCAATTTTACTCCCTTTGCGGCATTCTTATATGAGATTATCGCTGAATGTATTGCATCCAGATTCAATTCGCCCTTCGGGTCCATCTTTACCACTTTCAGATATGCATCTCCGGCACTCTCCCATTTCTGCAGTTTGTAAAGTAATTCAGCGTAGTAGAAATTGAGGGTATAGGCATCTTTGGCATTTGGAAACAATTCAAGATAGTCGCCATAGAGCTCGTGTGCCATAAAATAGGTCTTCTGCTGTCCGGTCTTCTTCGCCTCATTATGATAGGTCGTTGCAAGCTTTCGTAAGAGTGACTCTGTCAACTCCTCTGCCTCTTTATAATTCTTCGCCATCTCCTCAAGTCTCTTCTTCTCCTGTACATCAGTGGTCTGTTCTATTAATTTCTTCTCCGGTACCTTTGACCTGATATTTTTGAACATATCCACGAGAACCCTTGCCTCTTCCACGGCCTGTCTCTTATTTGCCATCCTGTCGTATGACTCCACAATCCTTGCCTGATAGGTAAGATTCCTCATATCGTCAGGCTTTTCAGAAATCAGTAATTTATGAATCTCCACTGCCTCCCTATCCTTTCCCTGATCAAAGAGTAGCTGTGCCAGTGTCCTTATCATATCCAGATACTTCTCGGGCCCGGCGATCCTCAGAAAACGTTCCTTGGCATCGCTCACATTTCCAGCATTTGAGTATGTAAGGACGAAATCCTTCATCGCCTCCTTCTGAAGTGTAAGTTTATTCTCTTTATTCTCTTCCACATTGGTAAGGGAGTATGTAATCACCTTTTCAAAGACATCCAGTGCCCTATCCCACTCTCCAAGGTTATAATAGACCCACGCCATTTTATACATTGCATATCCATATACCCTTGCGCTCTCATCCTTTGCTGCCCTCTTATATGCCTCTATTGCCCTCTGCAAATCACCTTTATTGAAATAATATTCACCAAAACTCACATAGGCATCCGGGACATATTTTGATTCTGGATAGTCCTTTATCAAAGTCCTGTACATCTTGAGTGCCTCTTCCTGCTGTCCCATCTCCATCAGATTAAATCCATAATAAAAATATACCTCATCTATCCTCGGATAGTTTGGGTATTTGTCAATCAGGGTCTTATACATCTCCAGCGCCCTGGTTCTGAAATTCTCCTGTTGCTTTTTTAGTGCCTCCTTCTCCTTCTGAATCATCTTCAATTTTTCTGGCTGTTTTTCATATTTTACCTCCTCGGAGGTCTTTTCCATAATCTTCATCCATCTAAATTTTGCCTTCTCACTGTATATCTCTGCCATCCTGAACAGGATCTTTGGCTTTTCCTCATCCGAGACTCCTAACTTGAGCATACGGTTCATCGTCTCAAGCTCCTTATCCCTGATCTCCTCCATCTCTGTGCCCACCTGAAAGAATTGGTCTTCAAACTTTAAATCCGGCCTCACCTGTTCCTGAGGCTTCTGAGCACCTTTCCCCTTCTTCTGTGCAAATAGAGGAATAGAAGTAAAACTCAGAATAATAAATCCAGCCGTCAATAAACAAACTATTTTCTTCATCAACAGACCTCCATAATCGGCAACCCCTCAGAGAGAGGATGCAAAACCATTTGATATCATTTATTACACCCTTTTAGCATAGTGTAATGATATGTGCCAAGTTCATCCCGCCAGTACTCACCCTCATAAGGCCAGTAGAGCTCATTATCTTCAGTTGCACCTGTGTACTTCTTGTTCAGTATCTGCACAGAGAAATCCTGCCCCTTGAGTTTGGATTCAAGCAGATTCTTCTTGGCTGTCTCAACCTCAAGTTGAATTCTCAATGCCTGTTGAATTAGCTCCCTCAATTCATCTCTATGCAAAATAATAGAATCCTTCATAACAGCACCAGCCATTGACATCAACCTTCTCTTATCATTGGTCAAATCCGCTATCGCCTTCTTTGCAACCTGTGAATTTCTCCAGTATCCACTCTGCTTTGCAATTGATTGAATCTCCTTATCTATCTGAGAAATCGCATCATTGTATCTCCTGGCAATCTTATTGCTCAGGACACTTGCCATAATCCTTCGCTTCATATCCGTCTTTGCTGTCTGCTCACCAATACTCATCTCCATCTTATGAAAATATTCGTAATACTTATCATCGTTCATCTTCTGAACTACAATCTTATTTAGCTCCTCATAGAGATTCTGATATGTCTCCATAAATTCATCAACAAAGGACGCCGCCTCAGGATACCGACAGTTATCATAATAAATAACTGCCTTAATAATAGTCGCCTCAGGGAAGAATTCATCTTTAAAGAATGGAGATGAAAGCGTAATCAAGTTGCCCAGTGCCTTTTCATAATCCCCCATCCTGAAATATGCCCAGGAGGATTCAAAGAGAGATTCCAGCCAGTTGTCAGAATCCCTGCTTATCTTATTATAGTAATATACAGAATTCTTAAATTGCCCTGCCTGATAGTGTATTCTTGCCAGTTGTAAGAAGGCATTTTCCCTTAATTCTTCATCTACAACCAGGCCCTTTTTGGGATTTGTAAGTTTTACGACATCTCTAAAGACATTGACTGCATCCTGAAGTTTATTCTCTCTATATAGGATAATTCCCTCCAGATATCTCGCCTTCGGGAAGAGTGGAGAATTCTCTGCGATTCTATTTATCATCACCCTCGCAGAGGCAAAATCATCCTTTTCGTAATAATATTTTGCGAGCAGGAAGTGAGATTGATCCCTATATTTTGCAGGGAAGTCTACATCGGGATATCTGGATAGAGCCTGTAATAAAGATGAGTCATCCGATAATTTCTGGCTAATAAAGATTCCCCACTCAATAGATGACTGGAAGAATCTGTGAGCGGTTCCCTTATTAATAATCTGCACAAAATAATTGAGTGAGGCATAATATTTTTTCATACGATAAAGGGCTTTGGCAATATTATATTCCGCTGCCTGATGAAACTCCATATTCTTTGGGTCTGCTAAAATCTCATAAAAAAGTATTGTGGCGTTCTGAAACTCACCCTGTTTCATAAGAGAGAGGGCCTTATCCATCTTCGCCTTGTCCGCTGCCTGAGTGGTCCCGAGTTCAAGTGCATCAAATGTAATTGCACCCCTGAATGCAGGTTGAATCGCCGGTTTTTTCTCCTCTAAGGGTGGGGCAACAACAGCCTTCCCTTTATCGGGTTTTGAGGGCATCAACTCCTCTGGAACCGCTGATGGCACCTCCTCTTTAGGAGCCACTGATGGCTTCTCCTCTGCTGCCTTCTCTCTCCCCTTCTTTGCCTTCTTTTCCTTTGGAGCCTTCTTCGGTGCCTCCTTCTTGGGCGCCGCCTCGTCCATATCCAGATCCAGTCCCTCAAACTTTATCTGTCCATACGAAGAGAGGCAGAAGAGAAAGGAGAACGCAAAAATAAATATACTCTTAAATCTTATCATCTCTTTCTACTCCTTAATAATCAGTAAAAAGTGAATGTCAAAATCATAACTCCTCTTCAAACTGCATCGGGAAGTAGATTCCTACTCCAACAAGACCAAGTATGTGATTCTGAATATCTGTGATACCATCAGGATAATATTTTGGTTTGAGGTCCATCGTATAAATAATGTCTTTGAGCTCAAATTTCAAAACCAGCCATCTTGAAAGGAATATCCTCTCCCCAATACCTACAGAGCTCATAAACCTGATTCCACCCATATCCTTCTCAACTCTATTGCTTAAATCACCTTCCCAGCCCCTGTACTCAACGCCCACCACCCCAAAGTTGAGTGAGATGAAAGAATCAAAGTGCACAATCAAATCTGAAAGGAAGCTGACCTTTCCGTATATCGGGGACCAGCTCGCCCCACCAGATGCAAAATACTTCATCTTCCCCATCTCCGGGACAGCAAGTTCATTCTTTTCAAGAAATGTCTTGGGGGTTACAAAGGTAGAGTTATCAGCAGTAATATCTGTTACATAACCAAAATTGACATTTATCCCCAAAGATTCAGCAATAAAGTACTCAAGGTTTAACTGCCCTCCCATATCCTGCGTAAAAGGGTCATTGAGCCCCAATAAGAATGACGGGGCAATCTCTACCCTCCCCTTTTTTAAAAACATCCTCCCCTGAACCGCCTTAATCCTATCTTCAAGTTTGACCTTCTGTGCCTTCTTTACAACCTTCTGTGAGCCAGCCTTCTCTTCACCGGCGGTCTCCTGTCCAGAGAGTGGCAGGGCATAAAATCCAAAGATAACCAAAAAGGCTAATAAAGTATTTCTCATAAACACTCCTTTTTCATAATATTTTTACTTACCGGCATCAACAGATGGATTTGCCGATACATTACAGGTTAAATTTCCAGACCCATCATCCTTTCCAATGAGCGCATTGATCTGAAGTTTATCGCCAGGTCCCAATCCACATCCATAAAACTTTATCTTGTCAAGGTGATTGATTGCATCACATTCTGAAGGTAGATACTGCCAGTAAATTGGCCTATTACAGGGGACTGGATTTCCATCTTTATCCTTCTGCCCCTGACACTGGCAGGCAAAATAGGAATTACAGACCTTTTTTAAGGTATTTTCAAGGCTACTTGTATCTATACAATCAACCCCGTCTTTATCCAGACACTTTGCATTATTCTCACAATATTTAAATGTGGATAGGGATTTTCCGGTCAGACATCCTTCAAGGGTCATCTCATCCTGTTTTGAACCTCCCGCATCTACCGTTCCTGCATCCTGCCCACACATCATAGTTCCTATCTCACATCTATCTACCTCTTCACTATTGATCTTTACAGAGAGGCAGGATGGGTCGGTAGGTTTTCCACCAAGAGTTACCTCATTTGATGCAATAAGGATATTCACAATGTCAATCATCGTCTGTCCATAATCCGATTTACAGATTGAATCCAGATAATATTTATCAAGCCCCTTTGCCACCTCAAAATATCTACTCGCACCACAGGCCACACCATTCACCGATGCACACTCCTCCACACCAGAAGGCCTCTCTCCACTCCCCTCCTTATATA
>JBMFOP010000003.1:0-19197 GCA_049969675.1 Myxococcota bacterium
CGGTTATCTTCTGCAACCTCTCTATCTCTGCACGGTATACATCCTCATCTCCAGCGCCATTTACTAAACCCTTCTTGCCCGCTTCTAAAAACTTATCCCGCCACCGATAATAAAGCGCCTGGCTTATCTGATGCTCCCGACAGAGCTCTGCAACTGACCTGTTCCCCTTCAATCCCTCCAGAACTATTGCCATCTTCTCCTCTGCACCCCAATTCCTCCTTTTCATAACTGCACCTCCTTATTTTCTATCTTGCCTCTACTAATCTGATGTGTCCACCCCCCATGGGGCGCAGTATAGTCACATTTATCATCTTCATTATCAGTATATCCATCTCTGTCATTATCTATCCCATCAAATCAGGTAAGTATGTATGGATCCAGATTCTTAAGTCTGTTCGTTGTGTTTTCTATCATAGCCTTTATCTTATCAAGACATAATACTGGCAGGTCATATTGGTAATAAAACCTCACCTCTTTTGTCTCACAGGCTGAGGCAGTGTTGCAGACAGTCACCCTCAATATATACTCCCCCTCATCAAGATTTACATCCCCTTTGAATCTACAGTTCTTCTTCAACAAATCACAGTTCTTTCATATTGTCTATAGTTATAACACTCTTTCTTGATAAATCAATAGAAGTTAAATCATTGGAAAAGAGTATGTTATCTTTACTTGATTTTCAGGATTTTACGCCGGATGGTAATTCAAGTCCGTAATTCTTTATCCTATCTTCCCTCTTTAACAGGAAAGCAAATACAAGGCCAAGTACTCCGAATATTGCAAATGTGAGCATCGGGATAGTGTAATTATATACCACCTGAACTGTGCCATCCGGGAGCTCCGTTCTGGAGATGGTGCAGAATGAATCAAGTATCCACCCAATTAATGCGGGGACCCCCATAAGGCCCCAATTCTGAATGTAGAATATAAGCGCGTATGCGGTTCCGAGCTGTCTCTCCGGTATCAACTTTGGAACCGATGGCCACATCGCTGAAGGAACCAGAGAGAATGCTACACCGAGAATTATCATCAGGACGAGGGCAAAGAACCAGTGATTGATGGCTGGAACCGAAAATAGTAGATGAACCCCTATCAACATAGCGGAGCCTAAAAACATAATAGATGCCGCCTTTCCCTTTTTATCCACCATCCTTCCAAATAGCGGAGTCATAAAGATATTTCCGAATGGAATCAGGCTCGGGATGAGTCCCGCGAGCCTCGGTTCCACTCCATATTTCTGGACCATAAGGTCGTTTGCATACTTTAAGAATGGGAATACGGCGGAATAAAATAAGACACATAACATCGCTATATACCAGAAACCTTTATTTTTAAGAATATCTTTGATGTCTGATAATCTGAAAGACTCTTCTTCCTTCTGCTCGGATTCACGCAACTTTGCCTCTGATGCATCCAGTTTCCTATCCATAAAACTATAAATGATAAATGTAATTAATCCGATACACAGCATAACAAATCCGAGCAGTACTGGGGTGGCGACATCATTGAAATACTCTGCCATAGGTGCACCTATCTGTAGTGCCAGCATTGTCCCGAGACGTGCTACCGCCAGTTGGAGACCCATGGCAAGTGCCATCTCCTTTCCCTTGAACCATTTGACTATCGTCTTTGAGACTGTAATTCCAGCGATTTCAACTCCAACACCGAATATGGCATATCCAATTGCAGCAAGCATAACCTGTGCCTTCCATCCAAAAATAACGGCATCAGAACTGAATGTCTTACTCAATGCAAAGTATTTGATAAATGCCCCTATTGCCATTATGGCTGCGGATGTCGTTCCAGTAAATCTGATACCCATCTTATCCAGAATAATTCCCCCAATTATTAACATTAGCAGGAATACATTGAACCAGCCATAGGCACTTGTAAAGAAGCCATATTCGCTGCTTGTCCATCCTCTCTGTTGTTCAAGAAGAGGTTTTAGTGGTGCCATTACATCTGCAAAGAAGTATCCACAGAACATTGTGACTGATACTATTGCCAGCGCGCCCCATCTGACTGCTGCTGAGTCCCTGATTGATTTAAGTGAATTCTCTGTCATAAGTACCTCTTGGGTAAAAACAGGTTAATTAACATAAGAATACATTCAGTATGAGGAGTATTATTTAATTAAATCATAAAAAGCAACATAAAAGTTATGTGTTTTGGTTTTAATCCATTGACTTTTGCATTTTTAAAAAATAAAGGTTAATCTTCCTATGTTGAGGGATTTGTAAATATGATTGATTATGAAAAGGAATTAAATGAGAGGCAATTAATTGCCGTAAAACATTTTGAGGGACCACTACTTGTCCTTGCGGGAGCAGGGAGTGGGAAGACGCGAGTTATTACTTATAGAATCGCCCATCTTATAGATGTTTATAAAGTGAATCCATCAAATATTCTTGCGATGACATTTACAAATAAGGCAGCAGAGGAGATGAGAAACAGGGTAAATAAATTACTGAATAGAGAGGTGGATGTTTTTATAAGTACATTTCATTCTGCATGTGCCTTCTTCCTCAGGAGATATGCCCATCTTCTGGGGTATGATAAAAATTACATCATCTATGATGATGATGATTCTAAAAAGATTATCAAGGAGCTACTTGCAATCCACTCTCTTAATAATTCAGCAGATGAGGTACACAGAATATACAGTGAAATATCCACCCGTAAAGAGAATGGAGAAGATATATTGCAACTTGACGAGGATTATATAGATAACAAAATTATGATGGCGTATCAGAAGGCACTTATAAAATCAAATGCAATGGACTTCTCTGATTTGCTATTGAATATGGTAAAGATTTTGAGGACAAATACAGATGTAGCGGAGTATCTTTCCAGCAAGTACAGATTTATACTGGTTGATGAGTTTCAGGATACCAATCGTATTCAGATGGAGCTTCTCCTGCTACTTTTAAGGAGTCACAGAAATATCTGTGTGGTAGGTGACGATGACCAGTCAATCTATAGGTGGCGGGGCGCCACAATTGAAAATATTCTGGGATTTGATAGAAATTTTAAGGATGCCCTTGTAGTCAAGTTAGAACAGAATTACCGCTCTACAGGTTCTATTATCTCTGCTGCCTCAGCCCTTATTCAAAATAATGAGAAGAGACACGAGAAGAGATTATTTACAAAAAATCCGCTCGGTGAAAATATAAACTTTTATACAGCAGCAAATGACATTGAGGAGGCATCATTTATTACCTCAGAGATTCAACGTCTAAAAGCAGAGAAAAAGAGGAGGTTTGGTGATTTTGCCATTCTTCTCAGGACAAATGCACAGATGAGAATAATTGAGGAGAAGCTGAATCAGGCAAAGATTCCCTATGAGGTAATTGGTGGTATAAAGTTTTATGAGAGAAAAGAGATCAAAGATATTATCAGTTATCTCAGGATAATTGCCAATCCATCAAGTGATATGGATTTTGAGAGAATATTGAATATCCCCCCTCGAGGATTGGGAGATGCAACACTTCTTAGACTCAAGGAGATGTCAACACTACACAACATTTCTCTATTTGAAGCTGCACTTAAGTTTCCAAAGACCGAGGGTTTTGCAAAATATTTGAAGGGTCTAACCTTAATTGCTGAAAAGACCCCGGTAAATGAGCTGGCAAATAAAATAGTGAATGACATCAAATATAAGGAGTATCTTGAGAACTATTATAAAAACGATTGTCTGGATAGAATTGCAAATATAGAAGAATTTATAAATTCAATGACTCCCCGGGATGGTGGTGATGCCCCGACTTTAAGCAAATTTCTTGAGAGCATCAGTCTGATGTCTGATATTGATGGTGCAAAATTATCTTCTCAGACAGTCTCGCTTATGACGATTCACTCTGCAAAAGGGCTTGAATTTCCGGTAGTTTTTATCGCTGGTCTTGAGGAGAATCTGCTTCCGCACTTTAAATCTGCTCTTAACCCTGATGAGGTTGCAGAGGAGAGGAGGCTGTTATATGTGGCTATTACGCGCGCAAAGGAGAAGCTCTATCTCTCTTATGCAAATGAGAGATTTCAGGCGGGTATGCCCCTGACAAGACGAATAAGTAGATTTGTTGATGAACTTCCGCACAATCTCTTTACATTTTTACCCATAAGTAGAGTGAAGAAGGAGGACATCTTCAATACCAAGATTGAGACTAAAGATGTTACCTACAAGGTGGAGTATTATCCAGAATTTTTGAAAAACATTGGAGATGAAGGTAAATCTATTTATAAAGTTGGGATGAATGTGAGTCACAGTAAATTCGGTATTGGAGTAATAAGGCAGATAGAAGGGACTGGCGATGAGATGAGGCTTCTAGTGTTTTTTGAGAGATATGGATACAGGAGGCTTCTGCCCTCATATGTTAAAATTTTGTAAAAATATATTTTATTCTTGATTATTTGGAATACCGTGAATAGGATTTTAATGTAATCTTTTGATAGGAAGGAATTATGAACAAGAATACTGGATTCCCAAAAGGTTTAAAATATGAGATTCCAGAGAGGCTTCCGGTCCTGCCGGTTCGCAATATCGTTCTCTTCCCTATGGTATCAATGCCAATGATGATAGGGAGAGAGAAGTCAATTAAACTAATTGATGATGTCCTTGTAAGCAACAGATTTGTGGTTATAGTTGCACAGAAAGACCCCGACATAGAGGACCCAAAGGAATCGGACCTTTATAGAGTTGGTTGTGTAGGTATTGTATTGAAGATGATGAAATTGCCGGATGGGCAGATGAGGACACTCATTCAGGGGCTTGTGAGAGTAAATATAGATGAGTTTACAGGGAGTGAACCGTATTTCACAGCGAGGGTCTCTCAGATAAAGGAGAGTTTTGATTATTCCCCCGATTCTCTGGCGATGATAAGCGCATTGAAGAAGAGCTTTCAGACTCTTTCAGAACGGTCTCCAATTATCCCCAAGGAATTGGTGGGAAGTGTAATGACGAGCGATGACCCGAGTTTTCTCACTGATATTATTGCCATCAATCTGAATCTCAAACTCTCAGAACTACAGGAACTGCTTGCTGAGGGAAATATAAATAAACGAGTTGAGAAGGTGCTCAACAATTTAAATAAAGAAATAGAGGTGCAGGAACTGGGGAATAAGATACAGGACAGTGTCAGGCAGCAGATTGATAGGAGTCAGAGGGAATACTACTTGAGAGAGCAGTTAAAGGCTATCAAGAAGGAACTCGGGGATGAGGATGATGAACGGGATATTCAGGAGATTAAGGAGAGGCTTGAGAAATTAAATCTCCCTGATGAGGTGAGGAGAGAGGCTGAGAGGGAACTTTCACGAATGGAGAAGATGCACCCGGAGAGCGCTGAATATACAGTTTCAAGGACATATTTAGATTGGATCTGTGAACTTCCCTGGAATATCTCTACAGAGGATAATCTGAATATAGATAATGTAAAAAGGATACTTGACGAAGACCATTTTGGACTTGAGAAGGTTAAGGATAGGATTATTGAATATCTATCCGTTAGAAAATTAAAGGAGGATATGCGTGGACCAATATTATGTTTTGTAGGACCGCCTGGAGTTGGTAAGACATCACTCGGACGGTCAATCGCCCGTGCTATGGGTAGGAAGTTTGAAAGGCTTTCACTCGGTGGAATCAGAGATGAGGCGGAAATTAGAGGGCATAGGAGGACCTATGTAGGGGCATTGCCGGGCAGAATAATCAGGACGCTCAGAAAGGTTGGTTCAAATAATCCGATTATTATGCTGGATGAGGTGGACAAATTAGGTATGGATTTCAGGGGAGACCCAGCAAGCGCCCTTTTAGAGGTTCTGGACCCCGAGCAGAATTTTTCGTTTACAGACCACTATCTGGATGTGCCTTTTGACCTCTCAAAGGTCCTTTTCATAACAACTGCCAATCTGATGGATCCAATCCCGATACCACTTCTGGATAGGATGGAGATAATTGAGATACCCGGCTACATTGTGGATGAGAAGCTGATGATAGCGAAGAATCACCTCATTCCAAAGCAGGTTAGAGAGAATGGGCTTTCTGATGAGTTAATAGCATTTACGGATGATGCGATTATAAAGATTATAACTTCCTATACTCGTGAGGCTGGGGTCAGAAATCTGGAGAGAGTGATTGCATCTGTCTGTAGAAAGATTGCAAGAAATGTGGCGATGGGTATGAGGGAGAAGGTGACAATTGATGAGAAGAGGCTTGTTGAACTTTTGGGGCCGGAGAAACATTTTAGTGAGATAGTGGAGCGAACCGATATCCCTGGTGTGGCAATTGGGCTGGCATGGACACCGGTTGGTGGAGAGATTCTATTTATTGAGGCAACGAGGATGAAGGGGAGCAAGGGATTCTCTCTGACAGGGAAACTCGGAGAGGTGATGAGCGAATCGGCACAGGCGGCACTTGCTTATATAAGGAGTAATGCAGCGAGGTTTGGCATTGAAGAAGACTTCTTTGAGAAGGGAGATATACATGTCCATATCCCAGCAGGCGCAATCCCCAAGGATGGTCCATCTGCTGGAATTACTATTGCAACTGCAATTGTAAGCCTTCTTACCGGGAGGCTGGTCAGATCCGATACGGCGATGACTGGTGAGATAACACTTCGCGGTAAAGTCCTGCCTGTAGGTGGTATCAAGGAGAAGGTACTGGCAGCGGCTCGTATGGGGATATCAAGAATTATCCTCCCAAAATACAATGAGGCAGACCTTGCGGATATCCCTGCAAATATAAAATCAAAGTTGGAATTTATTGCGGTCAGCTCAATGGAGGAGGTATTAAAGAATGCTATTGCAGATTTTGAGGTACTGGCCCCCACAAAGAAGAAGGCTGAAAAGGGCATGATAAAGAAGAATAAGTAATTTAGAGTAATCGCACTATGGAGTTGTTACCCGGTGCAAAAAATATTATTGTAAAAAAGGATTTTTAGTATATAATCTTTCTGATGGGTTTCTCGCTTCCAAAATTGACCAAGATACTGATAGCCGGTGACGGGGAGACAGCCAGATTTTTTATTGAGAATTTTAAAGAGAGCGGATTTGAATTTCATTTTGCTGATTCCTATATAAGCGCTATTCAGAAGCTTGAGGATGGCCTTTTTCAGATAATTGTGGCTAATGATACAGTTGAGGGAATGAGCGGCATACAGTTTCTTGAGAGATGTAAGACATTTGCACCTGATATCTTGAGAGTTCTTATTGTAAGATATGGCGATACAAGAGTTTTATTGGAGGCGATTAATAGAGGTGGAATTTTTAAGATCCTTACACTTCCATTGGATATAAAGGAGGTTATAAGTGCACTGACTGATGCCTCTGTTCATTACTGGACAGAAAAGGAACATGAGAGGCTCTCAAATCTCATTAAAGAGCAGAATACAGAGCTTGTGGTCAGGACATTGAATCTGGATAAGGAGATTCACGAGAGGACGAGCTCTCTCTTAAATGGTTTAGTGGCGGCGCTTGACCTGAGAGATTCAGATACCAGATGGCATTCCAAGAGGGTGTCGTTATATTCCAGAAGGATTGCAAAGGCGCTCGGTATCAAGGGTGAGGAGTTGAATCAGATTGAGAGAGGGGCGCTCCTGCATGATATCGGGAAGATCGGCATAAAGGATGCTATACTCCTGAAGCCAGGGAGGTTGACAAAGGAAGAGTGGGAGGAGATGAAGAGGCATCCCGAGATGGGATATAGGCTTCTGGAGGGGTCGGATTTTCTTGAACACGAAAGGATAATCGTCTTGCATCATCAGGAACGATATGATGGTAAGGGATATCCCCAGGGACTGAAGGGTAAAGAGATAGATATCGGGGCAAGGATATTTACCATTGCTGATACATTTGATGCGATGACCTCTGATAGACCTTATAGAAAGTCATTACCATTTAAGATTGCACGGGAGGAGATAATAAGATGCAGTGGGACCCAGTTTGACCCACGAATCGTTGAGGCGTTCCTGTCGGTTCCACCTCAGGAGTGGAGAGAGATAAGGGAGAAGTTAGAGGGGAGAGACTTCCAGCAGGAGATGAACAGTGCCCCCAGGCCACCACCATTGATTACTGCCATTAGACCGACCTCGCCTGATGTAGATAAAGGGAAGGGTTGAGATATGTTGCACAATAGTCAGAGAGGCTCTTTCAAGGAATTTTCGGTTGCACCGAGATTTAGGGATGTTGTTCGGTGGAGATTGAGAGATAAAATAATGAGTAGATATAGAGAGATTCCAGATGATATTCCTTATGTAGATGTGGATATAGAATTATTAAAGAGGCGGGAGAATTATCTACTGTGGGTGGGACATTCAACTCTCTTATTAAATATTAAAGGGAAGAAGATTTTGATTGACCCTGTCTTCTCTGATAGACTACTAACAGTAAAGAGGATAAAGGGCCTCAATTATTCCCTGAAAGATATTATGCCGGTTGACTATGTACTCATAAGCCACAATCATATAGACCATATTGAGACGGGGGTCTTAAAGACACTTAAAAATTACAGCAGATATCTTATACCGGCTGGACTGGATTATTATTTATCAAGACACAATGTTAAAAACTACATAGCATTTGACTGGTATGAATCCTTTAAGGAGAGAGAATTGGAATTTATATTTGTCCCTGCGCAGCACTGGTCCCAGAGAGGAATCTTTGATAGAAATCGGTCTTTGTGGGGTGGATGGATAATAAAAAGTGATTTGCTCTCAATATACTTTGCTGGCGATACCGGATATTTCAATATTTTTGATAAACTTAAGAAGATGTATGGCAGTTTCCATCTCTCTATATTGCCCATAGGTGCATATGCCCCGAGATGGTTCTCTTATAAAAATCATATGTCACCTTACGATGCACTCAGGGCATTTATTGAACTAAATGCTGAGAAGATGTTGCCGGTTCACTGGGGTGCATTCAGACTCGGCAAAGAGAGTGGTTCGGAACCGATAAGGAGGCTCTTATCCCTCTGGTCCAAAGAGAAGATAGAAGAGGAGAGACTCATCGCCCTGCCGGTAGGTGGGCTTTTATCTCTCTCCGGTATGCCCAAATCCACCATCTCCCCTTAAGGTCTCGCTCAGCTCTTCTACCTCAATCCATTCAATTCGTTCAAATCTTGAAATTACCATCTGGGCGATTCTGTCCATATAATTTACCGTAAATGGTTGCCTTGATATATTTGAGAGGATTATCTTTATTTCACCTCTGTAATCGGGGTCAATAGTCCCCGGCGAGTTTAAGAGTGTAATACCATATTTTAGTGCGAGGCCTGAACGAGGTCTTATCTGTGCCTCATAACCATCAGGGAGCTCTATGGATATCCCTGTGGGAATTGCGACTGTCATAAGGGGTTCAATAATTATTGGCTTGAGGTTTACCGCATAGATGTCCATACCTGCACTACCGTTTGTGATATATTCGGGAAATTTAGGCTCGCCATATTCTGGACTTAAAATCTTTTTAATCTTAATCTGTATCATCTTCTTACAGTCTCAAAAATCCAGTTTAGATATTCCTGATTCCCCTCTTTGATCTCCACTGAGATTATCTCTGGAACTGAATATGGGTGGGTCATAATGATTCGTCTCTTTAAGTCTTCAAAGAGCCCTTCCGAGCTCTTGATTATCATCAGTGTCTCCTGCTCGTCCTGAACCTTCTCATCCCAATAAAAGATTGATCTTACTCCAGATATGATATTGACACAGGCCGCCAGCCTCTCAGAGACAATTGTTCTGGCAATATCTGCTGCATCTGAGTGAGATGGGGTGGTGACAAATACAATGATTGCTTTGTCTGGCATATTTATCTCCTCTTAATTATTTGTAGTTCACCTCTGGTCCTGTAAATAGTTGTAAACTCATCTCTCTCCACTACTATTGAGACACCTTTGAATTTTCCATCAGGGGAGAAGCCGTTGTGCCAGCCCTCAACGAGGACTGGTTTGAATGGTTCAAGTCTCAAAATCCTTTCTCTTCCTCTATCATCTATGATCAGAAGGGAGATTTTTCCCTTAATGAGCATAAAGAATTCGGGGCAATTGTGCCTTTCAAGGATATTTATCTCACTACACTTAGTAAATTCGGGTGAGTAGATGCCAATTCTATAATGTCTTCTATCCCCGCAGATTACCTGCCACCTCTTTTTAGGCTTGATTTTTAATAATCTATCAACCTTAACTGTCGGGAATGATGGATATCTGGTCTTTATAATCTTCACAACAACTCCTCTCTGAGAGACCTTTCTGTATCATTTGCTTTGAAAAACATCAACAAAAATTCTTTATAAATTGCTTGATTTTTTTAAACCTTACATTATTATAGCCGCCTGTTTTTGCCAGATTAATAGGTCTTATGGCAAAGTAGAATTATTGTTTTTTAAGGAGTTGTCATGCTTGATAAACTTAGGAAGGAGAAGCAGTCGTCCTGGAGCTGGGCGCTTACCCTGATGATTATTGTAACATTCCTTTTCTTTTTCGGTCCGGGTAGTTTTAGGAGGACAAGAGCCGGTTGTGGAGTAATATCATACGCCGCTAAAGTAAATAATGCGGTAATCTCAATTGAGGATTTCAACTTTGCATATACCTCACGATATAGAGAGATGCAGAAGTACAATCCGAATTTCTCAAGAGATATGGCAAAGAGTATGAATCTGAGACAGTCAGTTATGGATGAACTGATTGACCTTGAAATACTCGCCCAGATGGCCGCCAGTTATAATCTTGTTGTCTCTGATGCGGAGGTTGCAAAGAGTATTGCAGAGATGCCGATATTTCAACAGAATGGTGAGTTTGATTATAACCTGTATGAGAGGATTGTAAAGTACCATATGCAAATAACACCAAAGAGATTTGAAGAGAAGCAGAAGAAGAGAATCCTCGCTGTAAAATTGCTTGAGCTTATCAAGGACTCCGTCAAGGTAGATGAAGAATCAGCCCTTATGGACTATCTGAAAAGGAATAATAAAGTTAATCTCTATTATGTAAAGTTTGACCCGAAAATACAGATGAAGAATGTAAAGGTTGAAGATAATGAGGTAGAGAATCTCATCAGGAGTGACTATTCTAAGATTGAGGCATATTATAATACTCATATCTCTGAGTTCAGCCAGCCAAAGCAGTATAGGGCAAGACACATTCTATTAAAGCTCGCTCAGAATGCGGATGAGTCACAGGCAAATGAGGTGCTCGCAAAGGCGAAGAAGATAATTGCGGATATAAAAGCCGGTGCAAAGTTTGAAGATCTTGCAAAACAGTACTCTGAGGATGAGGTCTCAAAGGTGAGAGGCGGGGACCTGGACTATTTCCCGGAGGGGAGGATGGTAAAGCCATTTGAGGATGCAGTTAAGAATCTGAAAGATGGGGAGATGACAGATGAGCCGGTCAGGACTGTATTTGGTTATCACATAATAAAGAGAGAGGGTTCAAAAGAGGCTACTAAGAGAGAACTCAAAGATGTGGAGAGAGAGATTGCAAAGAGAATTATTGTAAACGAGAAGGCAGAGGCACTTGTAAAAGCAGATGCAGAGAAACTTCTATCAGCAATAAAGTCTGGTAGGAGGCTGGAAGAACTGGTTCCAAAAGAGCCAGAGAAAGATGAACATCAGATGATTGTGGGTGCCCCGGAGCCTGATACAGTATTCCTGAAGGAGACTGGAATGTTCAATGCCTCCCAGAACTATATCCCGGGGCTCGGAATGGCGGAGGATTTGATAAAGAGAATCTTTACTGAAAATGGAGTTGTTGAGGAGTTGACAGATGTTGTAAAGGTCGGGAACTTCTATTATCTTGTTTCAATAAAGGAGAAGGAAGTAAAGACAAAAGAAGATTTTGAGAAGGAGAAGGACCAGTATATTAAGATGCTTGAGGCGTCTCGTCAGGGGGCGGTCGTTCAGGAGTTTATAAAGTCATTGAGAGAGAAGGCAAAGGTAAATATAAATACAACATTGATATCCTACGACGAGAAACGTTCAAGGGATATGGATTATTAGTACAAATTAGTTGATAAGGAATGAAACAATTTGTTTTGTAATGTATTCAGGATCTGCTTGCTTGATTTTTTAATTGCCTTAATCAATAAAATTTAGTAATGAAAATTCTGATTGGAGGTCATAATATGTCACATCACATTTTTAAGAAGATTATACTTCTCGGAAGGCCTGCCGCTGGCAAGTCTGAGGTCATTGATTTTCTCAAGAGAACCCCCCTTGAAGAACGAAAGAATAAGTTTTATATTGGGGAGATAGTGGAGTTTGATGACTTTATTTATGTCTGGCAGACATTTGAAGACGATGATATATGGGATAAGAAGCTCCACAAACCCCGCAAAAATACATCGAGTGATTATTACTTTTATGACCACGATATCTGGAACTTTTTTATTCACAAGATCAATCTTGCATACGCAAAGGAGATTGCACGAAACAGGACTCTGCATGATACCCATACTGCGTTGATTGAATTCTCGCGAGGGGGTGAAAATGGCTTTGGCGAGGCGTTTTCGCACCTCTCGGATGAGATCTTAAAGGATGCGGTAATCCTTTATATATCAGTCTCATATAACGAATCTGTTAGAAAGAATAGACGAAGATTTAGGCCCGAGCTTGCAGACTCTATTCTCTATCACTCCTTGCCCGATGATAAGATGGAATTTTATTACAGGACAAACGACTGGGAGAGGCTCACAGATAATAAACCATCAGGATATCTTAATATCAAAAATCATAAAGTCCCATTTGCGGTACTGTATAATGAACCTGAGGTAACCGATTCTGATGCCAAGCTCGGTGTAGCACTCAAAAATGTATTTGAAGAGCTACACAATCTGATCGGTAAGTAGTCAATAGAATTTTTATCAGGATAAAACAATATTGAATGGATTTATATCCCGACTATAAGTAGCATATGTGCAACTCTGTTTTAAAAGATAAATGTGTTCAATTATTAGAGGGAGAGACTGTCGCATTCCCTTCCTGTGCAAAAGTAAATTTATTTCTATATATTATTGGAAGGCGAGCTGATGGTTATCATCTGATAAAGTCTCTGTTTGTGCCAGTCTCACTTTTTGATATTCTCAAAGTGAGATTGATTTCAAAGAGTGGTTTAATCGTCAGATGTGATGAAGATTGGTTTGATTCCTCAAACAACACCTTAAAGCAGGCGTTTGACTACTTTTCTAAGTTCTCCGGTTTCAAAATTGGTATGAGCATCTGGCTGATAAAGAATATTCCCGTTGGTTCGGGTCTGGGGGGCGGCTCCTCAAATGCGGCAACATTACTCAAATTACTCAATATCCTGATGAAACTTAGAGATGGTAATGCCCTTAAACTTGATGAACTACTTTATATTGGGGCGAAGATTGGGGCTGATGTACCATTCTTTATAAAGGGCAGGCCGGCTATGATTGAGGGTATAGGAGATATAATTAAGGAAATAAGATTGAAAGATGATCTATATTTTGTAATAGCATACCCATCTATACCATTTTATACCAGAAATATGTACAATCTATACGATAAATTAAACAGATTGACAAAACACACAAAAGGTGATAAGCATCTTCCTCCCTTTTTGGGGTACAAATATATTGCCCGCACGGTTTATAATGACTTTGAGGCGGTATTGAGAGGTAGAAGAAGTAAGATAATTATGAATTTGAAGAATTCGCTTAAGAAGTATGGTGCAGGGGCTGCAGCCCTTTCAGGTTCAGGTTCGGCGGTCTTTGGCATTTTTCGGGATGTCAGTGATTCCAGTTTTGCCTATTTGAGAATGATTGAAGATTTTCCAGATTATAAGATCTTCTCAGCAAAAGTTGTCAGGGGGGATCCTCTATGATTTTGCATCCCATACTGGGGCGTCGTCAAGCGGCAAGACACGGGTCTTTGGCACCCGCATACGAAGGTTCGAATCCTTCCGCCCCAGCTTTTTATATTTCCATTGGAGAGGGGAGAAGAGATGGATAGGATTAGATTGCTCGCAGGGAATTCAAATCTTGAGCTTGCCAGAAAGATATCACAATATCTTCAGATTGACCTGACAGACTCAAAGGTCTCCAGATTCAGCGATGGTGAGGTAGAGGTTGAGATTAGAGAGAATGTTAGAGGTAGAAATGTCTTCATCCTTCAATCTACATCAACTCCCGCCAATGAGCATCTGATGGAACTCCTGATTATGATAGATGCCTGTAAGAGGTCTTCTGCTCAGGAGATCATTGCCGTAATGCCTTATTATGGGTATGCAAGGCAGGATAGGAAGGTCGCTTCCAGGGCCCCAATAACAGCAAAACTTGTTGCGGACCTCCTCACAGCGGCAGGTGCGACAAGGGTTATTTCGGTAGACCTTCATGCCGGGCAGATTCAGGGATTTTTTAATATTCCTGTGGACCATCTATATGCCGCTCCCGTATTCCTTGAAGATATGAGAGTGAGGTTCCCCAATAAAAATATTGTTATTGTTTCACCAGACGCGGGCGGTGTGGAGAGGGCGAGGGCCTATTCAAAGAGACTTGATTGTTCAATTGCAATAGTAGATAAGAGGAGACCGCAGCCAAATGTCTCTGAGGTAATGAATCTGATTGGCGATGTGGAGGGTAAGATTGCAATCCTTCTGGATGATATAGTGGATACTGCTGGTTCTCTCACAAAGGCGGCTACTGCTGTAATGGAGAAGGGGGCAATAGAGGTCTATGCGTATGCAGTTCATGGGGTATTGTCTGGAGATGCCTTTAAGAAGATAGAAGATTCCCCAATAAAGGATATTACGATTACTGACACAATAGCACTGAGAGAAGAGGGAAAGCATTTCCCCAAAATTAGATATCTTACAGTCTCCAGACTTTTAGGTGAGGCTATAAGAAGGATACATTATGGAGACTCTGTCTCCTCTTTATTTGTTTAGGAGGTAATTCAGATGGAACAGATTGAAATTATGGCAAAACTGAGAGAGAAGGTTGGAAAATCTGCTGCAAGAAAGTCTCGCAAGGGGGATGTGGTACCGGCAGTATGTTATGGAGGCGATTCATCTCCAGTACATATTGAGGTCTCCACAATGGAGGTGAAAAAGGCGATAGCCACTCCTTATGGGCTAAATACAATTATCAATCTGAAGATTGCTTCAAATAAGGAGACAATCTCAAAGAAGGTCCTTATTAAGGATGTCCAGAAGGATGTCTTTGGTAAGAAGGTCCTGCATATGGACTTTGTGGAGATCAGGGATGAGAAGCCCATCAGAGTAAAGGTTCCGGTAAGACTTACAGGAAAGGCAAAGGGAGTGGCAGAGGGTGGTATTTTACAACAGATTATAAGAGAGCTTGACATAAAGTGCCTCCCCGGAGATATCCCGATTGCGATTGAACACGATGTCACATCTCTGGGCATTGGTGGTGCAATCCATGTCAGGGATTTAAAGGTTCCGGAGAGATCAAAGGTCCTTGTTGACAAAGACAGGACAGTGGCTGTGATAGTTGAGGTCAAGGAGGAGGTCGTTGCGGGACAGGTGCCAGCGGCGGGAGCGGCGGCATCAGCAGAGGGATCGGCGCCATCAGAGGGGTCAGCAGCACCAGCAACGGCGCAATCCCCGGCAGCAGGGGCAGCAGCCGAGAAGCCAGCAGCGGCGAAACCATCTCAGGTAGAGAAGAAATAATGAATAATGTCTCAAACTCTTCAAAAATATCTTTTTGTTGGATTGGGGAATCCGGGTGTAAAATATTCAAAGAACAGGCATAATGTAGGATATATGGTTATCACTGAATACATAAACTCATCTAAACTGGAGATAAGGGAGATGAAATTCGGTGCAGGTTGTGAAACATCCTCTGCGATATTTATTATGCCGGATACCTATATGAATAATTCTGGAAGGGCGGTTAGACATTATCTGTGGAAGGTCGGGATGAACCCATCCAATATCTGTGTTATTCAGGATGATATGGATATAGAGAGGGGAAGGGTGCTTTTGAAATTTAATGGGGGAGACAACGGGCATAATGGGATAAGGTCAATCAATACTTTAATAGGTTCAAATAAATATTATAGACTTCGTATTGGCGTGGGCAGGCCTTATGAGGGAGTTGACCCGGCAGATTATCTCCTCTCTGACTTTTCACCAGAAGAGATGGATATTATCAGAGAGGCAATTGGAAGGGCTGCGGATGGAATAGATATTATCATAAAGGATGGTTTTATAAAAGCAATGAATAAAATTAACAGGACAAAAAATCCGAGTAAGAAGGAGGAAGAAATCAATGATTAGAGAGTATGAAACGCTCTATATTGTCTCACCAGAGCTTGACAGGAGCGGAGTAGAGAATCTAAACAGTAAATTTAAGGCGATTATACAGGAGAATGGAGGTAAGGTAATAAAACTTACCAGATGGGGGAAGCGGGACCTTGCCTATAGGATAAAGAAGCATAATCACGGCTTTTATGTCCACCTGAATTATTTTGGAGAAGGCAGAACCGTGAGTGAACTCCAGAGAAATATGAGACTCAATGAGAATATTCTGAGGTATATCACGGTGAAACTTACCGATAAGGCTGATATCAATTCAAAAGAGACACAACCTGATTCTGACCTGGAGGTAAAGACCACCGAACAGCTATCAGATAAGGGGACAGAATCGAAGGAAGTAAAGGAAGTAGGGAATGAAAAGAACGGAGGTAATGAGTAATGAAAAGGAAGATGTGCAGATTTTGCAGCGACAAAAATCTCAAGATCGACTTTAAGGATGTGGACTTACTCAGGCACTTTATCTCTGAAAGAGGGAAGATTGTTCCCAGACGCATTTCCGGAAACTGCGCAAAGCATCAGAGATGGGTCTGTGAGGCAATCAAGAGGGCAAGACATATAGCCCTTCTACCTTATGTCTCCATTGAGTTGCAGGAATAAAAAATTTCTCCTTTTTGTAGTGGAGGTTAGAGATGAAAGTAATACTTAAGAGCGATGTTCCAAAGCTTGGGAATGCCGGTGATATTATTACTGTAAAAGATGGTTATGCCAGAAACTTTCTTATCCCGAAGGGACTTGCAGAGCGGGCTGACCTTGGTTCGGTGAGGGCTGTTGAAAATCTCAAGAAGGTCCTTGCACAGCAGATGGAGAAGAAGAAGAAAGAGGCATTAAAGCTCAGAGACAGATTGTTAAATATCTCCTGTACTATTACAAGACAGGCTGGCGAAGGAGAGAAGATTTTCGGTAGTGTGACCACGAGAGATATAGAAGAGGCATTAAAGGTTGAAAATATTCATATAGACAGAAAGAATATTATGCTTGAGGAACCAATAAGGCAGCTCGGAATCTTTGAAGTACCGGTTAAACTTCACAAAGATGTTGAAGCAAAGATAAAGGTATGGGTAGTAGCCAAATAAGATGCCAAGAGAAGAATCACTCTTCGTTGCCCCTCACAGTGTAGATGCCGAAAAGGCTGTATTAGGTTCGTTATTACTTGATAGTCAGATCGCAGATGAGATTTTTGGTGTATTAAAGACTGAGTGCTTTTACTTAGAACAGCATAGAAAAATTTATAATGCAATATGGGATATTTATAGAGAGACTCATATCATTGACCTGATCTCTATCAAGGATTATCTCATCAGACATGGAGAGCTTGAATCTGCTGGTGGAATTGAGTATCTTACCTCGCTTGTGGATGCGGTACC
The DNA here is from genome assembly GCA_049969675.1 of Myxococcota bacterium. GTDB lineage: Bacteria > Myxococcota > SpSt-1050 > SpSt-1050 > SpSt-1050 > SpSt-1050. Next base: position 17,635 of record JBMFOP010000003.1, read on the forward strand.
ATCCACCAAGAATGCAACCACATATGCAGCTGTTGTAAAAGAGAAGTGGATATTGAGAGAACTAATCAGCGCCTCAAATACAATTACGAAAATGGCATATTCCGAGCAGAGTCCCTTTAAGGAGATAGTTGATGAGGCAGAGAGGATGATTTACGAGGTTACCCAGCAGGGCATAAAGGCACCTTACTCCTCAGCAAAAGAGATAATAAATGAATTGATGAAGAGGAGTGAAGAACTTAATGATGAAAATAACAGATATCTCGGGAAATACATAGGGATACCTACTGGCTTTACCGAATTTGATAACATTACATCAGGTCTTATGCCGGGCTCACTAAATATTATTGCAGCAAGGCCCGGAATGGGGAAGACAAGTCTTGCCCTGAATATTGCACAATTTGTTGGAATTACACTAAATAATGAGGAGATAAAGAGAGGAGAGATATTTGGAAGGGCACCATTATTGACCCCTGTTTTAATCTTCTCCCTTGAGATGTCCAAAGAAGAGTTGATGAAGAGGATGGTCTCATCTGAGGCGATGGTTCCGGCTGATATATTCAGGAGGAATCCACCAAAGACAGATAAGGAGAGGGATGAATTGGCAGAGAAGTGGAAATTGATTCATATGGCGGCAAATAGATTTTATAATGCACCTATCTATATTGATGATTCAGGTGATATCTCACTTCTTGAGATAAAGGGGAAGTGCAGGAGATTAAAGAAAGAGATGGGAAATAGACTCGGACTGGTTATAGTTGATTATTTGCAGTTATTGAGACCCGAACAGAAATTTGATTCAATGGTACACGCTATTGCGGATATATCAAGGGGACTTAAGATCCTCTCAAAGGAACTTGAAGTCCCTGTAATTGCACTTTCGCAACTCAATAGAGAGCCCGAGAAGAGAAAGGAACATAAGAAGCCAATGTTATCGGATTTGAGAGAGTCCGGTGCCATTGAGCAGGATGCGGATCTGATTATCTTTATCTATCGTGAAGAGGTGTATGATGCAAATACAGAGAATCAGGGGGTAGCTGTAATTGATATTGCGAAGAACAGGAATGGTCCGACTTTCTCACTCAAACTTAATTTCCATAAAGAATATACACGGTTTACAGAATTTGCAAATCTTGATGAATTTTCTGGTCCTGAGACGAATGTAAGTGGTGTTGATGAGGAAGGCTTTTAATTTTATCTTGCAAAAAATATATTTTAATATTACTTGTTAGTTGGATCACTCTTTTATAAGGAGGCTATTGTGAAAAATATTGCGGCATTTATAATGTTTTTTATGCTATTTTTATTGCAATACTCATTATCAAATGCATCAGAGAAGTCGTTTCAGAGTCTGGGGGCATCTCTAAGTAGTTATAGCGGCTCGGGTCTATCGTATAGATACCATTTTAATGACAGATGGGGCATTCAGTTGAGCGGTGGGGCAGTAATTGACAATAACAATAAGAATGTGGCAACCGGTCTGGAGGTGCAGAGTGACCTTACATCACTCCCGGATAAGAGATTATATCTCATCTTCTCGGCTGGCTGGTATGTTGATACAGAGAC
>JBMFOP010000003.1:19294-59732 GCA_049969675.1 Myxococcota bacterium
GCATGAGGATATATCATATTTTAAATTGGCTGTGGGCTTTGGCGGTGAGCTGGCTTTTGGGAATAGTATAGTAAACAATCTTACACTTGGTATTGGCATATTCCCGATAGGTGTCTCCATTAAAGAGAAACATTCCTATTATGGATATGATGATACGAGTAAGGTAAATTTCGGGGCGTCCATATTTACTCACTTTAATTTTTAATTTATGATGGAGAAGAGAATTGCGGCATTCTTTGATTTTGATAATACCTTTCTTGCAAGAGATAGTGCGGTAATCGGTATAAAGTATCTATTTAAGAGAGGAGATATATCCCTCTGGTTTGTAATCGGTATAATTTTAAGAAGTATATTTTTTAAATTAAATTTGTATAGCGCAGAGAGGATTTCAAGATATGCCCTCAGATTTTATAAGAATAGAGATATCACCGATTATTTGCGGCAGTCCGAGATATACTATAGGGAGATGCTGAAACCCCATATCTCTCCAAGAGTCAGAGAGAAGTTGGAGGAGCATCGTAGAAAGGGGCACCTGCTGATTTTGATAACCGCATCTTTGAGATATATGTTAGAGCCAGTTGTCAGAGATTATGGTTTTGACCTCCTTCTATGCACTGACCTTGAGATAGGCGAGAATGGCAGACCTACCGGCAGACCTGTGGAACCCATCTGCGTTGGTGAGAATAAGGTATTTTATGCAAAAAAGGTTGCCCTTAAGCTGAATATTGACCTTGAAAACTCCTATGCCTATTCTGACCATCACAGCGACCTACCACTCCTTCAACTGGTAGGTAATCCGGTGGTGGTAAACCCAAACTTCTTCTTGAAGAGGGTGGCTATTAAAAACAACTGGCCTATTCTGGAACATTTTTAAATTTGTTTTTTTAAGTTGAGTAATCTGGATTTTTACTTTTTTGGGGCATATTTTAAGTTTGACAAAGTGTATTTTCATCAATAGAAAAATAATTGAAATATTTTTTTAGCAAAAGGAGTTTTCAATGAAAATCAGGGCAGTTCATTTTAACGAAGTAGAGGAGAGCAGGGTGGAGATGGAAGGGGCAAAGGATGTTTTTATAAGGTGGCTTGTCTCAAAGGATGATGAGGCCCCTAACTTTTATATGAGACTATTTATAATAAAGCCAGACGGGCATACCCCTCTCATAAACATAATTATGAACATGAGGTATTTGTCGTTGATGGGGAGGAGGTAGTGATTATAGAGGGAAATGAATATAACTTAAAGGACGGATTTGTGGTAACAGTCCCTGCCAATTTTATGCATCAATTCAGAAATAATTCAGGGTCGGATTTTAGATTTTTATGTATGATACCACAAATATAGGTTGGAGAATATGATGACTAAAAGAATTATTTTTTTATCTATCCTAACTTCATCAATTTCATTCTTGTTCTCCTGTGTTGGGATTCCCCGGTATGATAAAGTCTGTCCATTTGTTGAATATGGCAATCAGATCTTTGCAACATATGACGGCTTCTTCCTCTTCTCTATCAAAGAATATAAAGGTAATAAAGAGAGATTACTAATTAAATTCTTTGATAAAGAGGGAAGACAGTTATCAGGTAATGAGATAGATTATCCATTCTCTTTCTATAACTTTCTTATCAGGCAGAGAGATAAAGAGAGTGTATTTCTGATATCTCAGAATCGTCAGAATAGCAGGCAGAATCTGATCCTTGTAATTGCACGGGATTGCCAGAAGGTTGCAGAATATAAGATTGACGCTAAAAATTTTGAGACTGTATCGGATATAATCACAATGGATAGCAGTATATTTGTAGGTGGGTGGGTGGAGAGTAAGAACGCTGAACTTCAGAAGATTACATCTCAAAAAAAGGGCTTTAGTAAGATTGTTGTAGAACATGATATGTGGCTGGAGGTATATGATACAAATTTTACAAGCAGACTGAGATTGGTAAAAGGCGACGATAGTGCAGAGTATATTTTTAGTTTAACGCCATCAGGTGATAAATCCCGACTGTATTATACTGGCTCAATAATGAATTTTGAGATTTCTCCAGATAATTCAAAGATACTAAAATCTACCTCATTTTTTATCAAAGAGGCTGATGTGTTGAGAGGTGATTATGAGTCAAGAGTTGCAGAATATTCTGTAAGTAATAATCTAATCCCATTCTTCATACAGGAATATGATGAGAAGGATCTACTGCTTGTTCTGATGGGAAAAAAGAATAATGTAGATTACCTCGGAATAGGTATATCTGATAAAGAGAGACTGAATGTTAACCTCAACCTATACCCTGTATATAATGATTATCTCGCAGTCTATCCGGTGATAACAAACAAGGATTATGTAATCTTAAAGTTGTATGGTATCAAGACTGATGTGATGGATAAAATCCTTATTATTGACAATAAGATGAAATCTGGATTGGAGGTAAAGATTGATGGAATAAATAGAATGGGATTGAGATTGGAGGGTGAGGATTTAGATATTTTTTATTCATTGACTTCAAAGCCCTGTAATGAATCAATAACTGCCTTTACAAAGATTCCTCTTAAAAGTCTTATAGAAAGGTCAAAAATTCAGGTTAAATTTACAAATGGAATATCCTATCGGGATTTGAGGGTTGCAGAGGAGATTACTCTTAAGAAGAAGGACTGAATCTCTTCTTTAATCCCCAGAAATATTTTAAGAATACCTCTTTTGAGCTATTAAATGCCAGATGAAATCCAATCTCTTTATCAAGGAACCCCAAAAGAAATATATACTCCTTAAAAAATCTGAATATCGGATTGAAGAATAGAGAAAAAATCAGGATAATAATATTTATTTTTGCCTTATCTATAGAGGCAAGTTTTGCATTTCTGATTGCCTTTTCTTTGATATTGTCAATATTTAAATAAGGAGTATGGATTATTTTATTCTTCAGTCTTCCAACATTCTTTGAGCCCTTTATCTTCTCGTGAACCTTCTCTTCTCCATACTCAAATTCCTTTTTAAATAGTCTGATATGTGATTCATTCTTATGCCTGCCGTACTTAATCAGTCTATCCTGAAAATATGTCTCAAAAGGTATTGAGAATGCATCATATTTATTCTCTTCTATAACTCTTAATATCTCCTCTTTTGTCTCTTTAGGTAGATATTCATCTGCATCAATATTTAATATCCATTCGTATTTGCACTGTCTTTTAGCGAACTCCTTCTTCTCTGAAAAACCCACAAATTCTATATTTATGGTTTTAGCATTAAAATGTTTTGCTATATTTATAGTTGAGTCCGTACTATTTGAGTCAACAACTATTATCTCATCAGCAAAAGATATTGAGCTCAGGCATCGTTTAAGATATCTCTCCGAATTATATGTAATAACAAAGGCAGAAATCATAGAGATTTTATTCTCTTAATTATATCGCTTGTAGAATTGAGCTTCTTCGTACCGAGAAGTATGGTCTTAATCCCTAATTTACCTGAGATACACTTTTCGGGTAGATTCTTATTTTTATATTCTACTCCCTTGATATGAAAGTCTGGCATAATGATTCTAAGTGTCTCTGATGCAGTCTCCTCATCAAACAGTGTTATAAAATCCACATCTTCAATGGCTGAAAGTATTGTTATTCGGTCTTTTTCATTTAAAATAGGTCGATTAACTCCCTTGATTCTCTTTGTAGAGCTATCAGAGTTGAGGGCAATTATTAATATATCACAGACCTTTTTCGCCTCCTTTATGACCTCAATATGTCCGGTATGAATCAAGTCAAATACACCATTTATCAGCCCCACTCTATATCCCATATCTCTAAGTCTTCTGACAATAAGTTTGAGCTCTTCTCTACTCTTAAATTTTCTTTCCATTGATAGCCCTTATGATATCTTCTCTGCTAACAGGGACAGTCCCTCTCTTCAATACTTTAATGCCGCCGGCTATATTTGCAAAGATAGCAGATTTTTTTGGTGAGATATCGGAAGAGATTGCAAGGGAGAATGCAGCAAGGACCGTATCACCAGCCCCCGTGACATCCGCTACCTCGGTATTCCCGAATGCCTTGAATGAGATTAGTCTATCCCAATCTTTGAATATTGAAATGCCGTCCTTCCCTCTTTTGAGGAGGATATATTTTACAGAGGTCAATCTCTTCAGTCTCTTTAATGCCCTGATGAGTTCCTCCAGACCCTGAACATATTTTCCGTATATCTGTGATAACTCATTTATATTTGGTGTGAGGGCTGTTATATGCTTGAATTTTCTGAGGGAAAATCTTGAATCAGCTATTATCTTCTTCTGATTTGAAAATTTTATAATCCATCTAATAAAGCCATCAGTAAAGAGTCCCTCTCCATAATCTGACAGGACGACTGCGTCATATCTTTTAATATTTGAGGAGATGATTTTTTTCAGTGCGGAGAAGACCTCTATTGAGTAAGGGCTGTTTATGCCTCTATCAAGTCTGAATATCTGCTGTGTTGCAGTATTGATATCTCCGGCAAGTACCCTCGTCTTTATGATAGTTTGTGTATCATCTGTGATTAGTAAGTCGGTTGAGATATTGTTTCTCCTGAAGATATTCTTTAATTCTTTCCCATATGCATCAGAACCAATGACTCCGGCTATTGTAGCCTCACCACCCATAGCGGCAATATTCATTGCAACATTTCCAGCCCCACCCGGCCTTATCTCTGAAGATTGAAATCTGATAATCGGAATCGGTGCCTCTCTTGAAAGTCTATAAGTATTCCCGGTTATATATTCATCTGCTATAACATCTCCAATTACCATTATCTTTCTTTTGTGTATTTTTTGAAGTATCCAGTTTATGGTGCTCTTATCTACCATATCCTCAAATCCTTTATATCTGAAATCCTGTTCTGTTCAAGGTATTTGAATAGATTCTCAAGAATCTCTTTTGCAGAGAGTGGATATGAGAAATTCGCCGTGCCTATCTGTACCGCCGATGCACCAGCCATAAAGAATTCAATTGCGTCTCTGTAATTCATAATCCCGCCGCAACCGATAATAGGTATCCCTACCTCCTTTGCAACCTGATATACAACTCTTAATGCAAGTGGTTTGATTGCAGGTCCAGAGAGCCCGCCAAATATATTTTTGAAATAGAATTCTCTTTTATCTATATCTATTGCGAGTGCCTGAACTGTGTTGATACAGGTAATGGCATCTACCCCTTCATCCCTGCATAACTTTGCAATATCTATATAAGGGAGGTCAAGAGATACCTTAAATATTATCGGTTTTGAAAAGCTCTCTCTAATTTTTCGAGCAAGTTCTCTTGTAAGATTCAAATCTTTGCCAAGGCTGAGTCCCCCCGTCTTTACATTTGGACAGGAGATATTGACCTCAATTGCATCAACCCGTCTTATCTCCTGAAGTATTGAGGCAATCTTTATATATTCTTCTATATCAAAGCCAAGAATATTCACTATATATGTTGTATCAATATTGGCTGTCTTTGGTAGAATCTTCTCCAGAAAATCAGATATACCAGGATTTTCAAGTCCGATTGAATTAATAAGTCCGCCTTCTATTTCAAGAATTCTCTTCCCATAATTTCCGTCCCTCTGATTGAATGAGATTCCTTTTGAGACAATAGCACCCAGAATAGAGGTGTCGTAAAAATCCATAAACTCATATCCAAATCCGAATGTCCCGGATGCTGTCATCACAGGATTTTTGAGAGAGAGGGCGGATAAATTTACTCTAAATTCCTTCATCTGCAATAAAACTCCCTTGCATCAAATATTGGTCCATCTTTACATATATGAAACAATTTTCCACCTGCTGTCTCAACTGTGCAGCTCAGACATACACCGCTCCCACAGCCCATAAGTGCTTCAAGACTGATATAGGTCTTTATATTCTGATTGATAGAGACCTCGCATATCTTTTCAATCATTATCTCTGGCCCACAGACATAGCAGATTGGAGATAGTTTTCTCTCTTCATCAAAGAGAGAGGTCGGAGTGAGATTGCTGGTATATGTCTTGATTGCCTCCAGAAAGAGAGAGGTAATCAACCCCTTCTTTCCCTTCTTTCCATCTTCTGTAGTAATGTATAATTTTTCACTCAGATTTTTTATTCTCAAAAGATGAACGAGTTCATCAGATTCCTTTACTCCATAGAAGAAGTGAATCCTGTATCCCTTCTCAAAGAGCCTTGTCGCCAGATAGAAAAGTGGGGCAATACCTCTACCCCCTGCGACCAGGATCGCTGTCTTTCTATCCTTTTCTATAGGGAAATAATTACCTATTGGTCCCCAAAGTTCGGTTATCTCTCCCCTTTTGAGCCTTGAGAGTTCAGATGTCCCTTTCCCCACTACCTTGAAGAGAAATTCTAAATATCCCTTCTTTAAAATAGTAAAGTAATTGTGAACTGAGATTGGTCTTGCAATGAGGGTGTTGCGAGGTTTTATCATAAAGAACTGTCCGGGTTGGGGAATCTGCATCTTGCTGTCATATTCGAGTGTGAGCAATACATAATCAGATTTGAGGTGCCTTATATGTGCCACTCTTAATTGATTGTATTTTGTCATAGTGAAAGCTCCATTACTATCGCATCTTCGTCGTTATCTACATAGTACTTCTCTCTAATATAAGCCTCAATAAAGCCATTTTTTATGTAAAATAGTCTTGCTGCGATATTTGATACCCTTACCTCAAGGGTGATTAACTGTTTTGAATTCTGCTTTGCATATTCAATCATCTCTCTTAAAAGAGTGGTACCTATGCCCATTCTTCTGTAGGCTGGTTTTACTGCGATGTTTATCAGGTGTATCTCATAAGGTATATCCCAGTAAATTATGAAGCCTGAAGGAAAATTATCAACCTTTGCTACAAAAAATCTTGAATATGTATTTTTGAGTTCTCCTTCAAATGTCTCCCTTTTCCATGGATAGTTGAAGGATTCAATCTCTATTTGCATAATGCCATCTATATCATTCTCTGTGACTCTTGAAATACTAATATTTTTCTCAACTTCTATCATTGCGGTGTGTATAGATATCTGATTCTGTATTTGTTCTTCAATTCATCAAGGTATTGTGCGGCAAAGTTCTTCTTCTTCTCGGCTTTTAATATGTTTTTATATCTATTTTGAGTCTCTGTATCTGCGGGTAGTATCACGCCATTTGATTGCATATATTTATTAAGTTCGTCCTCATCTATCTTTATCTTTTCATCTGCAATTTGATTAATATAGCTGTCAATCATAATGTATATGGCAAGTGTCTTTTTGAATTCTATTTCAGACATATTTATCTCTGACAGAAATTTCTCAAACTCCTGAGGGGTATGAAATTTTGCCTTTATTTTTATAAAAAGGTTATCGGCATCTTTCATATAAATATTGGGTTTGAATTTCTTATCCTTTTTCAACTCTTGAGCAACGAGCTCTCTATTTATCATCAGATTTATCATTGAGTTGATAAACCCAGAATCATTTAATTTATAAAGTGATTCAGGTCCCTCTGAGATTACAATCTGAATTCTTGAGTGTGCATCCAGTTCGAGCAGTGTAATTGCCTCCTTCTCCACCTCAACAATTGTCTTATCAAGCAGGATACCATCTGGTGACTTCTGTGTAACCATCCACAATATCAAGATGAAAAATTTACTCAAATAACTCATCTTTTAGTGCCGTAAATTGGGCATGATTTATATTATTCACTAAAAATACCCAAAATGGGCGCTACAGGAATTGAACCTGTGACTTCCACCGTGTGAGGATGGCACTCTAACCGCTGAGTTAAGCGCCCAATTCAAGGTTATACTTTATGCCATTTGATGAGAGAGATGTCAAATAATAACATATCAATTTTATGAGCTTTTTCAAATAATGCATTAGGGAAATTAATCTTATGTCATTTTAATTAGAGCAATGGAGCCTTATTTATTGATTACGCCGTTTAATAATAGGTCTTTGATTGTCTCCATCTTTTCGGTGATAGAGCCTTTAATGGTATACTCTTTCCCTAAAAGTTTATCAACCATCTGAGAACCGGCAAGTATAAACATCATCGCTCCGAGACAGAAGCTCATAAGTACCACCGGTTCGTATCTGTCATTGATAATGCCAAATCTCTGAGCCTCAGAAAAGATGTCTTTGATGTATTTTAACTCTTTTGCTATTATGTGAGTATGAAACCATCTGCTTATCTCTGTATTTGTCACCACCTCGCGGGCTATCAGTTGAGGAAGATTGCAATTCTCCTCGTAAAAGGCTGCATAGATATCAAAGAGTTTATAGAATTTATCTTTGGCTGATATCTCTTTATCTTCACTTAACTCTTTTAATGATCTGATGATAGGTTCGGTCTTGAGTCTGATGACCTCTTTATAAAGATCTTCCTTACTTGTGAAATAATAGTTTATCAGTGCAATATTGACCTTTGCAGCCCTGCATACATCTCTCACAGAGGTATTATTATACCCCTTTTGAATAAATAACTGTTCGGCAGAGTGAAGAATCTTTTTGCGTGCACTTGATTTTTCAATCTCTTTATACATTCTCTCTACTACCCTTAAATCTCTCCACAAATGACTGGAAGTATGAGAATATAACCGGGACTATTATAAGTGTCAGAATTGTGGAGGTGATTAGTCCACCGATGACCGCTATAGCCATCGGAGCCCTTATCTCAGCCCCGAGTGCCCTTCCCATTGCAACAGGAAGCATTCCGAATATCATAGCGAATGTGGTCATCAGAATAGGCCTCAATCTTATCGTTCCAGCCCTTATAATCGCCTCATTCAGGGATAAACCAGACTCCCTACCTTTAAGGGCAAAATCAATCAAAAGGATGGCATTCTTCGTGACGAGTCCCATCAGCATAATGAAACCAATCATTGTTGTAATTGATAGATTATAGCCAGTTAAAAGCAATAGTCCAATTGCTCCAATAAGGGAGAAAGGGAGTGAGAACATAATGGTAAAAGGGTGCACAAAGCTCTCAAACTGCGATGCAAGAATGAAGTAAATCATTATAATTCCCAACAGAAGTGATTCAAAAAGTGACCTGAAATTTTCTTTCATAAAATCTGCCTGTCCTGTGAACCTGTATGTGTATCCCTGTGGAAGTTTATCTTTTAATATATTATTCAATTCCTCAACTGCCTCACCTAATGCCTTCTGTTTTGTAAGGTTTGCAAATATCGTAACAACCCTCTGTCCAAATAATCGATTGATACTTTGAGCGGATGTCCCGGACCTTTCATCAATAATATTTCCGAGTTCAACAGGTGTCATAGCCATTGTTCGGAGTTTTAATTTCTTTAATCTATTTGTATCTTTAAGTGTGGCGTCATCCATCTTAATCCTGATGTCATATGTATTCCCGCCTTCTTTGTATTCAGAGATTTTGTCTCCAGCGAGCATAAGTCTTAATGAAGTACCTACTGATACTGGAAGTATTCCTACCATCTCAGCTTTGCTTCTATCAATTGTGAGCGATAATTCTGGCTTTGATTCTTTGTATGAGATATCCAGATCCGTATAACCTCCGAGCCTTAACATCTCCTCCTTAATCTCTATAGCAATCTTTTTGAGCTCATTGAGGTCGTTTCCAAGGATATTTAGTTGAAGAATCGCCGCTGATGAACCTACCTCAATTGCCTGCTTCTGTACTACAGAGATTGTTGCCTTATCGTAATCTTTGAGCTGTCTTCGTACCTCATCCATAATTTCAATCTGTCTCTTCTTCCTCTTTTCAATCGGTTTTAATTTGAGCAGAATGGAAGCGGTCTCTTTTCTCTCAAGTTTTCCACCACCTATTGTTGAAAAAATAAATTCTACATCATCTCGTTTTGAGAGAATATCTGTAATCTCTTCAACGCATCTGGTGGTATGTTCAAGTGAACTTCCAGCAGCGGTCTCAATATTTACCTGAAACTCTCCCTGATCAGTAATAGGCATCATCTCCTGTTTTAAGAAGGATGCCATATACATTGTAATGATAAATGATATGATTGCTATAGCGAGCACAAGGATTCTATTGTTGAGTGCCCAGCCTACAATCTTTCCATAAAATCTGTCCAGCCAGTCCAGTGCCTTCTCCACATTGATTGTGAAGAAGTTTCTCATTGGGAATTTCATAAATCTGGAGGAGAGCATAGGCGTTAGGGTGAATGATACAAACAGAGAGATTAGAACTGCTACAACTACGGTGATTCCGAACTGTTTCATAAATCTTCCTACCATACCGTATGTAATTGCAACAGGTAAGAATACAGCCACAATAGAGAATGTGGTAGCCATAACAGCGAGGCCTATCTCATCAGTCGCAGTAAATGCGGCCTCCATCCTGTTTTTCTTCCTCTCAAAATGTCTGAAGATATTTTCAAGCACAACTATTGCATCATCCACCACAAGTCCCACCGATAAGGAGAGTCCCATAATGGTTAGGTAGTTTAATGTAAAGCCAAGTGCCTTTATTGCCGCAAAAGTGCCAATAATTGAGGTTGGAATTGCAATTGCTGCAATAATTGTCATCCTGATATTTCTCAAAAAGACTCCTATGATTGCAATAGCAAGGATTGCACCCAGATATAGGTCAAAGATTGCATCGTTGATTGAGTTTTCAATAAACACTGCATTGTCTGCAATTATTTTGACCTGAACACCCTTTGGAGAGAGAGAATTAAGATCAGGAATCTTCGCCCTTATCTTCCTTGCCATCTCAACTGTATTTGTCCCGGGCTGTTTTGTTATTACGAGCGAGAGTGTACGTTTACCATCAAGAATCGCCCTTGATTTCTCCTCCTGAAGTGAATCTTCAATAGTTGCAACATCTTTTATTCTAACAATTGAGCCATTTATGTTGGTGACCATTAGATTCTTTAACTCTTCAAGGTTATCAACTACCCCTTTGGATTTTACAGATATCTCATAGTCGCTGACTTTTATATTTCCCGCGGGGATATCTATATTTTGAGCACCGAGTGCCCTGACTATATCTTCAATTGTGAGATTGTGTGCATTAAGTCTGTCAGCCTCCGGTCTAATCCATATAGTTCGTTCTCTACCTCCAACTATCTCAACATTCCCAACCCCATTAACTATCTGAATCTGCTTCTTTATGACTTTGTCGGCAAACTCATATAACTCAGCCTCGGATATACCACCTTCACTGATAATTCCGAGAGAAATAACAGGCATTGCCCCCATATCCACCTTCTGAACAATTGGTGGTTCTATATCCGAAGGCAGGTCTCTCTGGATGGTGGTGATCTTATCCCTTACCTCCTGTGCAGCGACATTTATATCTTTATCAAGTTCAAATTGAATGACCACACTTGAAATATTCTGCAGACTCTGTGAACTCAGCATCTTGATGTCGCTAATCTGATTTACAGCCTCTTCAATCTTTTTGGTTACCTTGGTCTCCAGTGTCTCAGGGTCTGCCCCTCTATAAATTGTTGTAATTGTTATAATAGGGAAATCTATATTGGGGAACATATCTATGGCGAGCTTGATATATGCATATACTCCATAGGTGATGATGGCGAGCATCATCATTGTAGTAAAGACGGGACGTTTAATTGAAATATCTGCAAGTTTCATAATTAACCCCTATCTGTTTATAATATTTATTGGTCGCCCCTCTTTCAATATGTTGAGACCCGATGTTATAACATTGTCATCATCTGAGATACCGGAAATTATTCTTAGAGATACTGCATTTATCTCTTTATATTGAACATCTCTTGATTTTGCCATCCCATTCTGTGCCACAAATAGAGTTCCATTCCCATTTTCAGTCTTAATTAGATATTTCTTATCAATGATATAAGTATTTTTAAGTGAATCAGAGTAAATTCTGGCATTGCCGAAGAGACCGGGCTTTAGTTTGTGATCATATTTTCTATTATCAATCTTAATAATAACCTGAGAGGACATACTCCTTGGGTCTACATCTTTTACTATCCTGTAAATCGGTTCAACTATCTTTAAATCAATATCTTTTAAGAAGATTTCAACCTTCTCACCTTCTGAAAAATTTGTCAATTCAGATATGGGGACAGAGATCTTGAAGAGCAGATTGCTGATATCTATTATTCTAAACATAGGTGTAGGTGGCATCATATTTACACGAGTCCCTACGGATACGAATCTATTTGTAACATAACAATCAAAAGGCGCCCTTATATAGGTATCATCAAATCTCTTCTTTGCCATATTCAACCCATCTTCTGCCATCTTCATCTGGTTTTCAGTAATCTGATGTTTTAGTTTTAGACCCTCAAATTGGGCATCTGATATACTCTTTGATTCATATAACTTTTGAGTCCTTTCAAAGTCAATCTTGCTCTGTTCAAAGGCGAGTCTTGCTGATTCATATTGATTCTTTGCCTGTGAGAGCCCAATCTCAAATTCCTGCTGGTCAAGCATTGCAAGGAGTCCGCCCTTCTTTACAAATGAGCCCTCTTCTACATATATCTTTGCAATCACTCCGGATACTGCTGGCATTATTGTTACATCCTGCTCAGAAAATAATGTCCCTGTGTATTCAAGATATTCCGGAGCTTTTAGATCTCTTGCCCTAACCGCTGATACAGATATTGAAGGGCTCTGGTCTTCCTGAATCTTCTCTTTCTCCCCCGGAGCATTTTTGCAGGCCGAAAGGATAGATGTGATGATTAAGATTGTAATAAGATATTTTTTGAAAATTTTCATAGGTCCTCCTTATATTCGTCAATTGCCCTTTTAAGGTTTTCAAGACTTAAGTAGTATGTATATAACGCATTTGTATAATTTATCTTAGCCGTGGTGAGCATATTCTCTGCATCCAGCACCTCAGTTGCTGTTATCTGCGCATTTTCATACTTTTTTACCGATATTCTATAAACCTCTTCGGCCAGCTCTATTGATTTTTTATTGCTTAAGAGTGCATCAAAGCTATTCTTTGCCTTATAATATGCATTCTTTACATCAAGAGTTATCCCGTCCGTCATAGCCAGAAGTCCGGCCATCCCTTTTTCTATCTCCATCTGATTTGCTTTGAGCTGGAAGTATGTACTTCCCCATTCCCAGAATGTCCAGGAGAGAGATGCCCCTATAAACCAGCTCTCCTGCTTCTGAAATGCATTTCCCCATTGTCTTGAGTAGGTAAATAGTCCTACGATGGATGGGATTAGTGTTCCAAATGTTGCCTCTTTCTTTGCACTGAGCATATCTACCCTGAGCCTTAAAGACTGTGCATCCTTCCTGTTGACTATGGCTTTATTTATACAATCCTCAAGACTTACATTAAATGGCGATGGCTCGGAAGTATAACTATCCTGAATTTCCAGATCGGCATCTTTATCTCTACCAATAAGAATATTTATTGAGGATTTTAATATATTAATTGCCGAATCAATCTCATTGAGACCATCTTTTATTTGAGCAAGTTTTACCTCCACCTTCATAACATCGTCCTTCTGAACCATCCCATTCTTATAAAATTGCTCTGTCTTCTCTCTATAAGCCTCAATAAGCTTAATAGATGAGAGCAGATTCTCCCGAGTCTTCATAAGTTTGAGCAGATTGAAGTAGGCATCTGCTGTCTTATATCTAATCTCTCTTATCTGAACAGAGAGGTCGAGCTTTGTAGCCCTTTCATTGAGGCTGTTGAGCCTGTAGACATTATACATAGAATAGAGTGGAGTAATTGGCTGAGCGATGGTTATTGAGATGTCCTTTGTATCCTGATCCATTACATGCATTTTATCTGGAATATTTATCCCCATATTTGCAAATTGAGGTGGAATCTGAAAGCCAAAAGAGATGTCTGTCGGTTCGTTCCAGTGCATATACTTTGCAGATGTTGAAATCTTTGGACCCATATTTGCCAGAGCCGAGAGCTTATTATAACCAGCAATCTCTGTATCCTGTCTTGCCATCTGGACATTCTTTGAATTTTTTATTGCCAGTTCTATAAGTTCATCAAGGGTAAATCTCTCTGCATATACAGATTTAGAAATTAGTAAGATACATAATATCCCTGATATAATATACCTCTTCACAGATGACCTCCCTATGAAGTGATGATAAGCAGATGAACCTGCGAGTGCAGATTAAACATCTGTTTAAAACACCTGTTTAATATAGACACATTTCAAAAATTGTCAAGCATTTTCTTAAAAATTTTTGCCATACAACAAAATTTTTTATAGATCCTTTTCAAAATTTTTATCTTTCCTCGCTGATATGTGATGAATTATGGATCCTGAAGTATGATGGATGACAGGGTAGAAATTGGGTAAATTGTGTGAGGGGTGTTATGGAAAATAGTATAATTTGATTTGACAATACAGAAAAATATGATTAGAAGTATCAGACCAACTTTTATAGGAGGTTTAAGATGGCTATCAGAATTGGAATTAATGGTTTTGGAAGAATTGGGAGGTGTGTGGCAAGGATTGTTATGGAGAATAAAGATGTGGAGATTGTAGCAGTAAATGATATCACCGATGCAAAGACTCTCGCCCATCTACTCAAGTATGATTCTGTGCATGGGACTCTTAATTATGAAGTTAAGGATGAGGGAAATACAATTATTGTAGGGGATAGAAAGATAGAGGTTCTCTCTGTTAAAAATCCAGATGAACTCCCATGGAAGGATAAAAAAGTTGATATAGTAATTGAATCCACAGGTAAGTTCCTTTCCAGAGAGGATGCCTCAAAGCATCTAAATGCCGGAGCCAAAAAGGTCATTCTATCTGCGCCACCCAAGGATAAAGATATTCCAACCTTTGTCTTTGGAGTAAATCATACGAAATATGAAAAGTCTATGGACATTTTCTCCAATGCAAGTTGTACCACAAATTGTCTCGCTCCGGTAGCAAAGGTTTTAAATGATAATTTTAAGATAATTAAAGGGTATATGACCACCATCCATGCATATACAAACGACCAGAGGATTCTGGACCTTCCACATAAGGACCTCAGAAGGGCAAGGGCGGCGGCTATGTCTATGATTCCAACAACGACGGGTGCTGCCAAGGCAGTCGGGATGGTCCTCCCTGAACTGAAAGGGAAACTTGATGGTGTTGCTATAAGGGTTCCAACTCCGAATGTCTCTCTGGTAGACCTCTCTGTCATAGTTGAGAAGAATACTACAAGGGATGAGGTAAATGCTGCACTGAAGAAGGCATCCGAAGGAGAACTAAAGGGTGTCCTGTATTACTGTGATCTCCCACTTGTATCCATTGATTTTAATCACTTCCCGATTCCGTCCATTCTGGATTCGTTGAGTACAGCAGTGATTGATGGGAATCTGGTTAAGGTCTTTAGCTGGTATGATAATGAGTGGGGTTATTCAAATCAACTTGTTAAGATGATGGAATATGTAGCTGCTCATATGTAATCTCAATCCAATGAGGAGTCTGTTATGAAAGTTCGTTCAATTGAATCATTGAATCTAACATCAAAAAGGGTATTTATCAGAGTAGATTTTAATGTCCCTGTAAAAGATGGTGTTGTAAAGAATGATAAGAGAATAAGGGCTGCACTTGAGACTATAAATTATGTCCTGAATAAGAATGGGAAGGTAATCCTTGCCAGTCATCTCGGGAGACCGAAGGGCGGTTTTGAGCAGAAGTATTCAATGTTGCCTGTGGGCGAGAGATTAAGGGAGTTGTTAAAAAGAGATATAAAGGTTGCTGATGATTGCATCGGAGATGGAGTAAAGAAGCTGGTATCCGATATGAAGGATGGAGATATACTTCTATTGGAGAATCTGAGATTTCACAAAGAGGAAGAGGCAAATGACGAGGGATTTGCAAGGGAACTTGCCTCGCTCTGCGATGTATATATCAATGACGCCTTTGGAACTGCACATCGTGCTCACGCCTCAACAGAGGGGATGGCCCATTTCGTGAATGAGAAGGCAGCCGGATTTCTGATGATGAAAGAGGTGGAGAATCTAAGTAAGGTTCTTCTCAGTCCAGAGAGGCCATTTGTTACAATTCTCGGTGGTGCCAAGGTCTCGGATAAGATAAATGTAATCACCAATCTGATGAAGAAAGTTGATATATTCATCATTGGTGGTGCTATGGCTTATACCTTCCTTAAGAGTCAGGGCTATAGAGTAGGGAAATCTCTTGTGGAGGATGATAGGATGGATGTTGCAAAGGAGATTCTGGAAGGCGCAAAGAAGATGGGAGTGCAGATTCTCCTGCCCGAAGACCATATCGTTGCAAGAGATGAAAACAGTGAGCCATACACAACCCCATCTGTAAATATTGATGATGATATGATAGGGTACGACATCGGTCCAAAAACCATAAAGAGATTCACAGATGCCCTCAAGGTTGCAAAGACGGTATTTTTCAATGGGCCGAACGGACTCTTTGAAAATCCAAAATTCGCAAATGGTACTTTTGAGATAATAAAGGCGGTTGCTGGACTTGGCGATGCCATAACTGTTGCGGGTGGTGGAGATACAGTGTCTGCAATTGAGCAATTGAAACTTGAAGAGAAATTTACACATATCTCAACTGGTGGTGGTGCCTCACTGGAGTTTATGGAGGGGAAGGAACTGCCCGGTATAAAGATTCTGGAGGAATAGAGCGAGATGGAGAAGAATAGAAAGACCCTTATTGCCGGCAATTTTAAGATGTACCTCAATAAAGAAGAAGTTGCTAAACTTGCAAAAAGTATCTCAGAATTTGTTGAACAGAAGAAGTATAATGATAGGGAGGTCTTAATTGTACCTCCATTCCCATACCTTATAACTGCTGTCGACTCAGTAAATCCATCATTTGTCCATATTGGGGCGCAGAATCTATATTTTGAGAAAGAGGGTGCATTTACAGGAGAGGTATCTCCCCTGATGATTAAGGATACAGGTTCCAGTTATGTGATTATTGGTCATTCTGAGCGCAGAAAGTATTTCTTTGAGACAGAGGAGTTGCTCAGGAAGAAGATACTTGCCGCAATAAATACAGGATTGGTCCCGATCTATTGTGTGGGAGAGAAGATTGAGGACAGAAATAATAATAGGCATTTTGATGTGGTAAAGAGGCAGATTGAAGAGGCATTAAGAGATGTATCTTTTAAGTATGATAGTCTGGTGATCGCTTATGAACCGGTCTGGGCTATAGGTACTGGAGTAAATGCAACACCGGAGCAGGCGGAAGAGATGCATAGATATATCAGAGGACTCATCAGTGATATCAGGGATAAGACGACATCTGAAAAGATTACTATACTTTATGGTGGTTCTGTTAAACCAGACAATATAGATAGTCTGATGAAGATGGAGAATATAGATGGTGCACTTGTAGGGGGGGCAAGCCTAAAGGCAGAGCAGTTTACAAGAATAATTGATTACAGGATTTAGAGGAGAATATTATGGTGACACTTATTACAATTGTCCATGTTTTGGTGGGAATATTTTTAATTCTGGTGGTCCTCTTACAGGGCGGTAAGGGGGCTGGACTGGGGGCCGCATTTGGTGGCTCCTCACAGACAGTATTTGGTGCATCAGGCGCAACCTCTTTTCTCGCAAAGATGACCGCTATCGCGGCTGCTCTGTTTGTTATCACCTCTATCAGCCTCTCTTATTTCAGTTCCAAAAGTGATTCTGCCCTCGCAAAATATAGTACAAAGAAGGCTGTAAAGGTGGAGAAGACCGAAGGACAGTCAAAGATGCCGTCTTTAGACGGAGGGCTTAATGTGGGCAGTGCCCCTGTGGATGCCTCCTCTATTCAGGAGACGGATGACAGTTCAGATAAAAAATGATGCAATTTTTTGGTAATTATGTTATTTAATTATTGTATAACTACTTTCAAGGAGTGCTACTGTGATTAACAAGAGAGATATTGAAAAGATAAGGAAGATTTTATTGGCACAGAAGGAAGAGTTAATTAAGAAGACTCAGGATACGATGAGAGATGAGAGTGAGTTTGATAAAGATGACCTCCCTGACGAGATAGACCATGCATCTTTTGAATACAATCAGTCTCTTACCCTGAGATTGAGAGACCGTGAGCAATATCTCCTGAATAAGATTGTAAAGGCACTAAAGAGGATTGATGAAGGTACATACGGAGTTTGTGAGTCCTGTGGAGAGGATATAGATGTAAAACGTCTGATGGCAAGACCTGTTGCAACTCTATGTATTAAATGCAAAGAGGAACAGGAGAAGAGAGAGAAGATACAAGAGGGCTGAGATAGCAAAGCATTGAGCCCAAAAGATTCAAATCCAAAAATTGTAGAAAATTTGATTAAGTGCGTGAGGTGTGGGCTATGTCTCGGTGCCTGCCCGATATACTCTATTGAGAGAGAGGAGGCATCATCTCCAAGGGGGAGACTGCATATAATTGACAGGATTCATAATAAGACTGTTATGAGGGAATTCCTCAATAACTGTCTTTTGTGTGGCAGTTGCAATGATGTCTGTCCCAATGGTGTGGATATTTCATCTCTCATCCGTGATGTGAGAGAGGAGGAGGGGATAGCACGGGAGATTTATTCATTGATAAAGATAGTACAGGGTCTGGATTTTAGTTCATTTAAGATTATCTCAAGAATGCTGAATGTGGATAAAAATATTGGTGGGCTGATAAAATTATTTGCAAAAGGTCGCGCTATTCCAGAACTGTCTTCCAGGAAGATAATTTACAGTAATAAGATTGAATCCGGAACGATAGCTATTTTTACTGGTTGTATATCTAAATTATTTTATCCATCAGCAGTGAATAAGATTGCCGAATTTTATAGGGAGAGAGGTTATAATGTATATATCCCGGAGGGACAACTCTGTTGTGGCCTGATGAACTATTCGGCTGGTGATACAGAGAAGGCAACAGGATTTATAAAGAGAAATATTGAGTTATTCTCATCTGAAAATATAGAAAAGATTGTGACTCCCTGTGCAAGCTGTGCATATATGTTGAAGAGGTATGGAGATATTTTCAAAGGTGGCGAGATTCTCTCAAAGAGGGTGGTTTTACTTGATGAGGATATCTTAAATGAGGTCAAAAAGGGGCTCCAAAGAAGTGGGGTGAGAGTTGCCATTCACATCCCCTGCCATATCAGAAACTCTAAAGATAAGAGTCTATATAAACAGATGAAGGAGTTGAGAAGTTTAAATAATGTTCGTATTATAGATAGTTGTTGTGGCTATGGCGGTATCTTTAATATCTACGAATATTCAAAGTCAATCAAGATAGGAGAGAAGATTATCAAAGAGATTCGCGATTCTGAGTTACTTTACACATTCTGTTCGGGATGTTATCTGCAGATTTATGACCTGTTGAATAGATATGGGATAAAGAAAGAGGTCTTAAATCTAACTGAATTACTTTAGGTTAAGTCTCTTTTCAGCGAGCTGTCTGATGGATGGGTGGAATGGTCCGGCAACTATTGTCTCTGGACTGATAAGGTTTTCATCATTATGCAGCCCCACACGAATAACTTTTATATTTGACTCATAAAATCTCCTGAGGGCTATCCCAATTATCTCGGTTGCTTCATTAAGTGTTAATGGTCTATATTTACTGCCAAGGTATAATTGTTCAAGTTCCGTCCCGCGAAGGACAAGGGTAGGGTGAATCCTCACAAAATTGGGTGATAATTTTATTGTCTCTTCTATACTCGTTATGTCATCTTCAATCGTGGAGAATGGGAGTCCAAACATCAGATGGAGAGAGCAGATGAAATCTTCTCGCTTTAAGAGGGTAATTGCATCTTTAATATCCTGAGCAGTGTGATTCCGTTTTATTGCCTTTAATATATTGTCATTGAATGACTGTGCCCCTATTTCAATCGTAGTCACACCATAAGTTTTATATCTGATAAGTAAATCCTTATTGAGTTTATCAGGTCTGGTAGAGAATCTGATGCCGTCAATCACCCTGTTCTGAATATATGTTTTTAGAACCTCTAATAGTTTTAATTGGCGCTCAATTGAAATTGCAGTAAAACTACCACCATAGAAAGCAACCTCTATATTTGTAATCTCCCTTGGCTTTTTATAGGAGGTTAGATATCTATGAATTGTCTCATCTATAATTTTATTAGATATTGCATCATTCTCGGGGTGCAGAAGTCGCTGATTGCAGTAGATACATCTATGCTCACATCCCTCAAACGGTAAAAATAGTGGGATTATAAGATTGTATTCAGGATTCATCTTCTGTTGTTCCGGTGAACTGGAAGATAGCCTCTTGTGCAGCCTTCTGTTCTGCCTCTTTCTTCGTCCTCCCTTTCCCTCTGCCATATTCAGAGCCATTTATCATTATCCTGACTTCAAATGTGCAGTTATGATCAGGCCCTGTCTGATTGATGAGTTCATATGTCGGTGCCACTCTATATTTCTCCTGACAGAATACAAGAATGGCAGTCTTAAAATCCTGCATCATATCGGTAGATGTAATCTTCTCCAATTCTTCTTTGAAGTGCTTCTTGATTAATTTGATAACTGTATTTATATTGCTGTCCAGAAAGATGGCTGCGATAACAGCCTCATAGGCGTCGCTGAGAATGGAGTCCTTCTCATTTCCAGCGGTGAGCCTTTCCCCTCTTCCCAAAATAATATACTCGTTCAGATGGATATTACGGGCAATTTTACTCAGCTCCTTTTCATTTACAAGTGCAGCGCGGAGGCGGGATAATAGCCCTTCATTACTATATTCAAATTGTTTGAACAAAATATATGCTATAGCAAAATCTATAATGGAGTCTCCAAGGTACTCAAGTCTCTCATTATTATATTTGAGTTTCTTTTCATTGGAATATGACTTGTGAGTTAGGGCTTCAAGGAGGAGTTGTTTGTTCTTAAATTTATAGCCTATAGACTTTGATGCCGCTTTCAAGATTTGCTCTATAGATTCATCCATTATAGAATCTCTCCATTTACCTTATTGTTTGAATTAAATGAGAGGAGCCTTGCTCTATACATCTTCCCCTTCCTAAGGCTGGTATCCTGAATGATGACCTGAATATAATTGTGTGTCAATCCAGTTGAATTTATGTTATTATCGGTGATAATTATATCCATAACTTTCCCTAAATTTCTTTTTATCATATTGTGTCTCTTTTCAAAAGAGATTTTTAAGAGTCTATCTGACCTATTCTTTATCTCTGTGGAGTTAGAGACCCCTTTCATAGAGAAGGCGGCTGTTCCTTCTCTTCGTGAATATCTGAAGATATGCATATAATCTATCGGTTCATTTAAGACAAATCTCTCGGTTTCAGCAAAATCCTGCTCTGTCTCAGTCGGAAATCCTACAATTATATCTGTCCCTATTGTTGCCTCTGGCATATATTTTTTGATTGATGATAAGACTGAGATGTACCGGGATATGTCATAATCCCGATTCATATCTCTTAAGACCTTACCTGAACCGCTTTGAAGAGGTATGTGAAAGTGCTGGCAGAGTTTTCTATATTCGGATAGTCTTTTGATATTTTCTTCTTTGAGTCCAAAGGGTTCAATAGAGCTGAGTCTTACTCTGAAATTGTAATTGAGTCTTTCAATATCTGAGAGTAGTTGGAAGATATCTGTCTTTGAGTGTGGGTCCTCATATAACATCAGATGAGTTCCCACAAGAACAATCTCCTGATACCCATTTATGAGTGCATATTCAATCTGATTCAGGATTCTATCTCTTTCAATGCTTATAGGAGCGCCTCGTAAGAATGGAACGATGCAATATGCACAGAACCTGTTACATCCCTCCTGAATCTTTATAAATGGTCTGGACCTGTTAAAATAAGGGTTATCAACCTTTTCACCTGAGAGTCCCAATATTTTTGGGATGTCATTCAAAGGGGCAATCTTTACAAAGGGTATATCCTGTAATCTTGATAGAAATGACTCTGACCTGATAGAGCAGCCTGTGATAATTATCTGTATGTTATGGTTGAGATTGTAATATCTTCTGGCTATCTGTCTGCACTCCCTCTCAGCCCTGTGAGTTACCGAGCAGGAATTGATTATAAATATCTCAGCCTCTTCTGGCTTCATGGCAATTGAATGACCGTTATTTCTCAGCAGTGTGGCAATATGAGAGCTATCAGAAAAATTTACCTTGCAACCGAGTGTCTCTATATATACCTTCACTTTATTACCTCTTTTATGACCCCTCCACCTACTACTATATCATCAAGGTAGAATACAGCAGATTGCCCGGGTGTGACAGCCCTTATCTTATTTACAGTCCTTACAAGTAGTCTGTTTTCATCAATCTTTATGACATAGCACTCCTCATCCTTTGCCATATATCTGATTCTGACTTTCAGCCCTTTGATATCCTCAATTGGGGTTGTGTTAAAAATTATATTATTGTTTTCTGTTATGAATTCGTTTGAGTATAATTCTCTCTCCTCTCCGACAATTACCTCCTTTATCTTTGCATTAATATCAATGACATAAAGAGGCCTGTCGCTGGATATATTCAGTCCCCGTCGCTGTCCAATTGTATATTTGAAAAAACCTTTATGTCTGCCGAGTATCTTACCATTGGTCTTGACTATCCTGCCTCCCATATCCTCTTTAATATTTTTTTCTATAAAGTTTGAATAATTATTATCAGGGACAAAACATATCTCATGTGATTCTCGCTTCTGATAAACATTAAGCCCATTCTCTTTAGCAATTTTCTTTACATCCTCTTTTGTGAAGTCCCCCAATGGGAAGAGAATTTTCTCAAGTTGTCTTAATGAGAGTCTGTAAAGAAAATAACTCTGGTCCTTTTGCCGGTCTCTTCCTTTTTTTAATACTCTCTGACTATCATAAAGTTCATTTATTGCATAATGCCCTGTGGCTACATAGTCGGCACCGACAGATAGTGCAAAGTTTAACATCTCACCAAATTTGATATATTCATTACAGATTACACAGGGGTTTGGTGTCCTTCCATTTAGATATTCTTTGATAAAATAATCAATTACAATCTTTTGAAATCTCTCCCGATAATTCAGAACATAGAATGGTATATTGAGCCTTGCCGCAACCCCCCTTGCATCATATACATCCTCCGGGGAACAACAGACGCCTTTTAATTCACAATCCTGAAACGGAGAATAATCGAAGACCTGCAACGAGAGACCAATTACATTAAATTCCTTTTTTAATAGGAGGGCAGCTACACTTGAATCAACTCCTCCACTCATACCTACAATAACTGTCTTCCTCTTTTTGCTCAACTCTTGCCTGATATCTATATGAGGGTTAATAGGATGTAGTTCATTATATTGTGTTATTTATTATTCTTTCTTTTGTAATCTTCAATAGCCGCATGAAGTGCATCAGCTGCTAAATTTGAGCAGTGCATCTTAATAGGTGGAAGCCCATCCAGAGCCTCAGCAACCTGTCTATTTGATACAGTGAGAGCCTCCTCCAATGTCTTACCCTTAACCATCTCCGTAACCATAGAGCTTGTAGCAATCGCCGCACCACATCCAAATGTCTTGAACTTTATGTCTTCAATTCGGTTATCCTTGACTTTTATGTATATTTTCATAATATCGCCACAGGCTGGATTTCCTACTTCCCCTATCCCGTCGGCATCCTGAATCTCCCCTACATTCCTCGGATTTTTGAAATGGTCCATTACCTTTTCAGAATACATATTACACCTCTTAATATTTTGATGCTATTATTCACTCTGGGTTTCATCTCTCTTCTCAGAAAATACAACAATTCTGGCTTTTTTTCTCCTCTTTTGCTCCGCTGATTTTTCAAGTTTTTTTACCTTGAGTTCCAACTTTCTTATCTGTTCAGCCATACATCTAATAGCATTTGCCTCAGGGTCTGGTATATCTGTATGTTCTATATCGTATTTTGCATCAATGGCTCTCTTATGAACTATGCGGCCAGGTACACCTATCACAGATGACTCAGGTGGTACTTCCTTAATTACCACAGAGCCTGCACCGATCTTTGAATTTTTACCTATCCTGAACGGCCCTAAAATTGCCGCACCAGCCCCAACGACTACATTCTCCTCAAGGGTTGGGTGTCTCTTTTCCTTTTTCCAGGAAGTTCCGCCCAGAGTGACCTGATGATATAGTGTACAATCATCACCTATCTCGGCTGTCTCTCCAATTACAACTCCCATCCCGTGGTCAATAAAGACCCTTCTGCCTATCTTTGCACCCGGATGAATCTCAATACCGGTTATGAATCTCACAAATTGTGAAAGTAATCTCGCAGGGGTTTTTATGTTCTTCTCCCAGAGATAATGAGTAATCCTGTGTGCCCATATTGCATGTAATCCGGGATAACATAAAAATACCTCAATCGGATTCCTCGCCGCCGGGTCTCTGGCAAATACCGAATCTATATCTTCTCTCACATCTTTAATAAACGAAATTATACCCATCAACACCTCACTAAGGTATATTTTTAATACTATAAAAATAAAATGTCAATAGGATGAATTTATTGTTCTATGAATGGCTTGAGCAATTTTGCCCTGCTTGGGTGTCTGAGTTTTCTGAGAGATTTTGCCTCAATCTGTCTTATCCTCTCCCTCGTGACATCAAAGTCTCTTCCTACCTCTTCAAGTGTATGGTCCCCATGTTCACCTATTCCAAATCGCATCCTCAATACCTTCTCTTCGCGCGGGGTCAAAGTCCCGAGTGCCTTCCTTACCTGCTCTATTAGATTGACATTGATTATTGAGTCCTGTGGATTGAGAACCTGCTTATCTTCTATAAAATCTCCAAGATGTGAATCCTCCTCTTCACCTATTGGTGTCTCCAGTGAGAGAGGCTCTTTGGCGATTTTTAAGACCTTTCTCACCTTATCTATTGGGAGTTCCATCTTGTTTGCTATCTCTTCTGGAGTAGGTTCTCTGCCCAGTTCCTGAACCAGATATCTACTTGTGCGAATAATCTTGTTGATGGTCTCAATCATATGAACTGGTATTCTTATTGTACGTGCCTGATCCGCAATTGCCCTTGTAATTGCCTGTCTTATCCACCATGTAGCATAGGTGGAAAATTTATATCCTCTCTTATACTCAAACTTCTCAACCGCCTTCATCAATCCGATATTCCCTTCCTGAATCAGGTCCAGAAATTGCAAACCCCTGTTGGTGTATTTCTTTGCAATTGAGACTACAAGTCTGAGATTTGATTCAATGAGCTGTGTCTTGGCTGCCTCTGCCTCCTGTTGACCTTCACGGGCATGTTTGCATTGCTCATGGAGAAATTTCATATAACGATTTATGTTGGATTCGTTTATCGGGGTATCAAAGATGATAGATAGCAACGCTGCCTCCTGATTAAAAAGCTCCTTAAATGTCAATAACTCTTTCTCCCGTGGATATTTCTTGATATTAGACCTGACTTTTTTTATTAGAAGTGCAGGTCTTAATGCCAGTCTCCGTATGTCATCAATACATACCCCTGTCTCTTCTGAAACCTCCTGATATCTATTTTCAATTTCAGTTATCTTTTTATAGTTTTCGAGGAGCATAGAAACGATTCTATCTACCTGCTTTTTGGTGAGTCTTATCTCAGCTATAATCTCAGCTATATTATTTCTAATGGTCTCAAACTTTTTTAGCCTCTTCTCATCCATACTCTCGGAAGATGAGAACATTGCCTTGAATTCTCTGCTCAGATCCTTATGGAGGGCGTTTAATTTTTTCGTATATGCCGCTATCTGATTGATTGCTGCCTCTTCATCAAACTCTACATCTTCCTCATCATAATCCTTCACCGCATCTTTAAGTCTGAGGCTCTTTTTAAGTATCCCATCACATATAATAAAAACCTCCTTCATTGTAAAGGGGAGTGAGGCTATGGTTGAAAATATCTTCTTCTCCCCACTTTCAATCTTTTTGGAGATCTCAATCTCCCCTTCACGAGATAGCAAGGCGACAGAGCCCATCTTTCTCAGATATAATCTTACAGGGTCATTTGCACGGGTAAATCCCTCTTCAAGGTCAATATCCTCCTCTTCCTCCTCTTCATCCTTTGCAGATTGCTTTAGCTTTATATTTGAGCTGGAATCTACAATCTCAATATCCTGTTCTCCGAAGACAGACATTACATCATCAAGTTGTTCTGCAGAAGCTACATCCGGTGGTAAATAATTGTTTACCTCGTCATAAGTTAGAAATCCTTTGGATTTGCCAAGTGATATCAGGTCCTGAAGTTCTTTTGAGAGATTATCAATATTGTGTTGTTTGGGTGCCTTTTCTTTGGTTATATCTGTCTTTTCATTCCTGGCTGATACCGTGGGCTTTATAGTTTTTTTTGTATCTTCTATTTGAGGAACGGTCTTTGCAGCTTTGATATTCCCCTTTGGTTGTGCCTTCAAACCTGAGTCCTTTTTTATTGCCTGTTTCACCGCAGGCTTTGCAGTTGTTCCCTTCTTTGAAGCAGTTGTAACTGCCTGTTTTACTGATTTGTTAGATGATCGTGCCTTTCTGACATTTTTCTTATCCATACTTTATCTCCCTTAATTGAATTGATTTTGATAACTCAATTTTCTTTTTAATAAGACTATTTAATATATTCTCATCACCCCTCTTTTTGGCGAGATGAATATTTGCATCAATCTCTTTCAGGTCCCTTTTGAGTTTATCTATCTGTATTCTATGAATGCAGTCTAAAAGTAGAGAGAAGGCGTCAGACTCATTGTTGGGGAAGGTCTGGCTCATCATAACCTCTGTAATTGCTGGAAAGAGCTTTGAGTCTTGTAGATTTATAGTTCCTTCCATTCCACTCCTATATTGGGAAGATATCTCTTTATAGGTATCAGCTATCTCCCTTGATTCTATTAGATTAAGGATATCCTCTGGAAGATTCTCAAGGAGGTTTGGAAATTGGAATAAGATTGAGATTAGCCAGATTTCATAGCTCTTGTATTTACTGATTGTTTTAGAGGCGATGTTCACTGTATCCTTCCTCAAAGTTCCTTTAAGATAGCTGTATATGACATCTTCTTCGGTATCAATCTCCTTTGAGATAGCCCTTATTGCCTCTCGTTGTTCAAGGATATCTGGCAGGAGTTGAATATATGAAAGCATCTTCTTGATAAATGTTGCCCTCATATGTGGTTTCTGATTGATAACCCTTTTGACATCCCGTGCAAGATAGAGTAAGAATGGTGTGCTTGCTTTGAGGATCTCTGAGAATCCCTGATAACCTTCCCTCCTGACAAATGTATCCGGGTCGTCTCTCTCTGGAAGGGATATAATGTAAATATTTAGTCCGGAAGGCAAAAGGGTCTTTACAGCTTTATATATGGCGGATCTCCCTGCACTATCACCATCAAAACAGAGAAAAATATCTTTCGTCAATCTCTTAATCAGTCTTGCATGAGATTGTGTGAAAGCAGTCCCACAGGTGGCAACGACATTATAGATATTTGCCCCATTTAAGGATATAAGGTCAAAGTATCCCTCAACAACTATTAAGTATCCCGCCTTATGTATATATCTTGAAGCAATATTCAATCCATATAAAAAAGAATTTTTATGATAAATTGGAGATTCCGGACTATTGATGTATTTGGAGGAATCACCCCTGTTATCAAGATTTCTGCCAGCAAAGGCTATTACCTTCCTGTCAATATCTATAAGTGGGATAATAAGCCTTCTTGAGAATCTATCCTGAGGACTTAAATGAGAACCGGAGAAGATACCAGAATCCATTAAATCTTCAACTGAAAAGCCCAGCTTTAATAACTTATTATAGAGTTGAGATGAATCTGCGGGTGAATAACCGAGATTATGTTCAATGATAAGATTTTCGGTGATGCCTCTTTTTTTAAGATAGTTTAGAGCATCTGAGCCCTCTTCCGAATAGAGCGATTGATGGTAGTATTTCATAGCCTCATGGTGGATAGAAATAAGGCGGTTCTTCTTGAGAGATACCTCATCCATCTCTTGGTCTATATCTATTGCTATACCTTTCTCCTGTGCCAGTTCACGAACAACCTGATAAAAGCCCTTTGATTCAATCTTAGAGAGAAAGTTGAAGAGATTACCTCCCTCTCCGCATCCAAAGCAGTGAAATATCTTCTTCTCCCTGCTCACAACAAAGGAGGGTGTCTTCTCCTTATGAAAGGGACAGAGCCCCATATAATTAGAACCCCTTTTTTTAAGTGTAACATAGCGGGAAATATAATCTACAATATCACACCTATCCCTTAACTCATTAATCACATTTTCAGGGATACGATTTCCCAAATCCCTCTCCTCTATAAGGATGGAACTACTTTTTTAGTGATAAAGATTATCTGCCTCTCTTGGCAGCCCTCTTCCTTGCTGCTATTGCCTTTTTCTTTCTCTTTACGCTGGGTTTCTCATAATGCTCTCTTTTGCGGAGTTCGGAAAGGATTCCGGCCTTTTCTATCTGTTTCTTAAATCTTCTCATCGCGCTTTCAAAACTTTCACCTTCTCTAACTTTTACTCCTGGCATTAAATAAGCCTCCTCTAATAAAGAGTCAGTAATTATAATCATTTAAATATATTTGTCAATCTCTTTTTAAAACATTGAAGAAATTGTGAGAGATTCTTAAAGGTCCAGATATCCCGGCCCCTTTTAAGTTGGGGTCAGATTCTATCTGGGTGAGAATGTTTGTTTTTAACCGTCCTTGATTCCCCGCTTAGAGGGGATATGTTTTTCAATAAAAGAATTTAAGAAAATTCTTGACAACTCAATAGATTGTGTGTATTCATTGCCCTACCCACAAGATATAGTGGTGACAGGGAATAACAATAAACCGAGGAGGTCCTTGATGGAAAAGAAGACTTTTCAAACAAATTATATTCAACTCATTGAACAGTCATTCGGAGAGGCTAAGATTGATACAAAGGATGGTATAGATTTTTCTACGATAATACATCGTCTAACTGGTCTGGGAATTGAGAATGACACTGCAAAGAATATTATTAATGAAGTTCGTATGGAGTATGAAAGGCAATCGGAGAATGACCGGAGGTTTGTATATCTGGCTAAGAAGATTCTGAATAAGAAACTTATAGAATATGGATTTTTGACTCCAATAAATATCTCTGAGAATGCAATGAAGGTTCTTGAGAGGAGATATCTCAGGAAAGACAATGATGGAAATGTCATTGAGACTCCGGAGGAACTGTTTTATAGAGTCGCTTCATATATAGCTGCTGCTGAGAGGAAATTTAACAGGCCTGATACCGAATCACTTGTTGAGGAGTATACAATCAAATTCTACGAGATTATGGCTTCACTTGAATTTCTCCCCAACTCCCCCACACTTATGAATGCTGGAAGAGAGCTCGGTCAACTCTCTGCCTGTTTTGTTCTGCCTGTTGACGATTCAATGGACTCAATCTTTGAGGCAATCAAAAATACCGCACTTATCCACAAGAGCGGGGGTGGGACCGGATTCTCTTTTAGCAGGATAAGGCCGCAAAATGATGTGGTGGCATCTACAAAAGGGGTATCATCAGGCCCGCTGTCATTTATGAAGGTATTTGATGTAGCAACTGAGACAATCAAGCAGGGAGGGACAAGACGTGGTGCCAATATGGGAATCCTGAATGTCAACCATCCCGATATCCTGAAATTTATAGAATCAAAGGCTCAGGATAAATTATTTAATAACTTTAATATCTCTGTTGGGCTTACTGAAGATTTTATGAAGGCGGTTATCAACAACGAATCTTACGAATTGATTAATCCCCACACCAAACAGGTGACTGGTAGGTTGAATGCAAGAATGGTATTTGAGAAGATAGTCCTGTACGCATGGAAAAATGGTGAGCCAGGAATAATCTTTCTGGATAGAATAAATGCGGCAAATCCTACACCACACATTGGTATGATAGAGAGCACAAATCCCTGTGGTGAACAGCCTCTCCTCCCCTATGAATCCTGCAATCTCGGTTCAATCAATTTATCCCTTATGGTGCGGGATGGCAGAGTGGATTTTGATAGACTATCTTATGTTGTGAGGACTGCAACCCGTTTTCTGGACAATGTTATTGAAGTAAATAAATATCCGATTCCAGAGATTGAGAAGATGACGAAGGGGAATAGAAAGATAGGTCTGGGGGTAATGGGATTTGCAGATATGTTAATTAAACTTGGTGTTCAGTATGACTCATTTGATGCGATCAATCTGGCGGAGCAGGTGATGAACTTTATTAACAGGGAGAGTAAGATTGAATCTGCAAAGCTCGCTGAGGAGAGAGGCGAATTCCCTAATTTTAAGGGGAGCATTTATGATAAGCCCGGATTTAAGCCTCTAAGGAATGCAACTACCACTACAATTGCTCCAACTGGAACTATAAGTATTATTGCAGGGACCAGTTCCGGAATTGAACCTCTCTTTGCAATTGCTTATGTGAGAAATGTTATGGATAACACGAAACTCTATGAGGCAAATCCATTGTTTTTGAAGATAGCCAGAGAGGAGGGATTTTATAGTGAAGAGGTCATTGCAAAGATAGTGGAGAAGGGGAGTATACAGGAGGTAAATGGAATACCGCAGAGGATAAAGAAGATTTTTAGAACTGCCCACGATATATCCCCTGAATGGCATATCAGGATGCAGGCGGCATTTCAGAAATATGTTGATAATGCAGTGAGCAAGACCGTAAATCTTCCTCATGAAGCCACTCAGGAGGATGTCAAAGATATATATCTACTTGCATATAAACTTGGCTGTAAGGGTGTCACAGTCTATAGAGACGGGAGTCGGGAGGATCAGGTATTGTCAACCAAGAAGAGTGTGGGAAGTGACAAGGATGCTACTATTCAGGAATCCACACAACCGCTCAGGATAGTCCCGAGGGAGAGACCCGACTGTGTATGGGGTATGACTCAAAAGTTAGTAACCGGTTGTGGAAATATCTATATAACAGTCAACGAAGATGAGAATGGCCCGGTTGAGCTCTTTACGGCTATTGGTAAGGCTGGTGGCTGTGCATCATCTCAGGCAGAGGCTATTTCGCGTCTTATTTCACTCGCCTTAAGGGCTGGAATTGATATGGAATCCATTATTAAACAGCTTCAGGGCGTCAGGTGTCCCAATCCTCAATGGTCAAATGGAGAGTTGATTCTATCCTGCGCAGATGCGATTTCAAGGGCTATGAAGGCCTATCTTAATAAGAGGGTCAGTATGAAGAAGGAGAATCAGCTACCATCCTCAGAGGAGAAGAAGAAGGTTAATGTGAAAGGAAATATAAGCAGCACGGGTGAAAAGACCTCCGTCACCTGTCCCGAGTGCGGGGGCAATATGATGACCGTGGAGGGTTGCTTTGTCTGTACAGACCCAACCTGTGGGTTCTCTAAATGCCTGTAGTGTGGAATTGATGTACAGAACCGATTGGGCGGACTATCTGAATTAATTAAGTATAGTGTGATAGATATCACTTGCATTTCTCCAAAATTTATTTAGTATATGCTTAACGTTTTGACATCCAAGGAGGTTAGGAATGAAGAGATATCTTTTAGCAATGTTCCTGATAGGAACCTGTCTTTATGCACAGACAGATTCAAAAGCGCAGGACCAGGTTATTCAGAAACTGTCTCATGGCCAGGTGAATTGGACCAATAAGGTCATAGTTGTTACAGGTTCTGCGGCACCAAACCTAAAAGGAGGGGTGGTGGCTGCTCAGGTGAGATTGCAGACTGAACGGGCGGCTGAGCTGGATGCATATAGGAAGATTCTTGAGATTGTGAAGGGAGTGAGAGTAGATTCCAGCTGGACAGTAGGGGATATGATGCAGTCAGTTCCTGAGGTCAGGACCACAGTTGAGGGTCTTATAAAGGGGATGAAGAGGATTGATACAAAATATTATTCTGATGGTGGAGTTGATGTGATTGTTCAGGTAGACCTTGAAGGTATGATGGCTTCTACGGTTGCAAAGGAGGTTGTAAAGAAGGTCTCTGATAAGAAAGAGGAGGATGCTCAGGCCACAAAAGAGAAGACTGATAAGAAAGATATAAAACCAGCATTGGAATCAAAGAAAGAGGAAATAAGGAAGGAGGAACCAAAGGGGAAGGAGTCACAGAAGGAGGAACAGAAGGTTGCTCAATCGGATGTAACCGGAGTGATTATAAACGTCAAAGGACATCCCTATCAACCTGTAATGTATCCAAAGATATTGGACGATAAGAACAACGAACTCTTTGCTGTGGAGAAGGCTGACCCTAATCTCTTAAATGAAGGAAAACTCGTATCATATTATCTCAGTGAAAATGCGGCAAAGAATTCTGAGAGAGTTAAAGATAAGCCAGTGATAATTAATGCGGTCTCTGTAAAGAATAAGTCAGAGATTATAATACGATCAGACGATGCAAAAAAGATAAATAGGGAACTTCTGAGAAATGGTAGATTGGCAATAATTGTAGACTAAAAAGGAGGATTATAATGCTTAAGAAAATCATTTTTATTCTGGTAGGTTCATTATTATTGGTGCCAGCATATCTATATGCTGGTTCAATTACTGCGAGGGGTCAGGCAGCCATTGTTAATAATGATAAGGCAATGGCGAGGGATAAGGCTATTGAAGATGCATTGAGAAGGGCAGTTGAGCAGGTAGTTGGGACCATGGTGACCTCTGAATCAAAGACAAAGGACTTTCAACTGCTTGAAGATAATATCTATACACATTCAAAAGGTTATGTAGAGTCATATAAGATCATCTCGGAGAAGGTTGAGGAGAATGTTTATATTGTAGATGTACAGGCAGAGGTCTCAACAGGAAAGATTGAAGGGAAACTCAAGGCTATTGGTATTGCAATCTCAAGGAAGGGGAAACCGAGAGTAATGTTTCTAATATCTGAGCAGAATGTAGGGCAGGAGAACCCCTCTTACTGGTGGGGAACCACGGCCTCTGTCTCTGATATAGGTATTGTAGAGAATACAATGATAAACATCTTCCAGAAGAATGGATTTACTGTAATTGACAGGCAGGCTGTTTCCGGGAAGATAAAGGTAAAGGATGCATATAGGGTTGCTTCACTCTCTTCCGATGCTGCAAAGTCAATTGCAAATCAGACCGATGCCCAGATAGTTATCTTTGGACAGGCGATTGCAAAGTCTCTCGGTAATCAGCCTATTGGGACTTCACCGGACTCCCCAAAATATCCAACCGCTTCTGCAAATATTTCGGTTAGGGCACTGAATACAGATAATGGAGAGATTCTGGCAACCGCAACGGGTGAGCATGTATATCCACATCCATCTGAGATTGCGGCTGGGAATAATGCACTCAAAATGGCTGCTGAAAAAGTAGCCAATCAGTTGATAGATGGTATTATGGAGAAGTGGAATCAGGAGCTCTCTGGTGGTCAGATGGTTTCAATTGATATTACAGGTATTGATGACCCCGGCTTCTTATCAGAATTCAAGAACTTCCTTACCCAGCAGGTGAGGGGAGTTCAGGGCGTCCAGATAAGGAAGTTTAAGAAGCCAGATGCATCACTTGATATTGACTATAAGGGAAAAGGTCAGGACCTCGGGCTTGAGCTCTCTGGCAAGAAGATAGGTAAGTCTTTATTGGAAGTTACTGATATGCAGCAAAATTCTGTGAAAATAAAAGTCATAAAAGGTGGTAAGTAAATTTTTGAGGAGATAACTATGAAAAAATTAATAATTTTATTTATATTCTTCGCCTCATCAGGGCTTGCTATGCTTGTGTTTTCCTCTGAATTGACCTCACAGGTTACCATCTGTGAAGGGAAGTGCTATCAGGGTAAATCTGAGAATGGCCCCTGGAAGGAGCTAAAGGGCGGAGAGAAATTGAGTGGAGATATATATCTCAGGACCGATGAAAATTCACGCCTTGAAGTAAAAAATGAGAGGGGGACAATAAGACTGGCACCCAAGACAGTTTTTAAGTTTTCATCTGTGAAGAAGAAGGGTGATAGTTCAGTAATGGTCTCAATTGGCTCAGTATGGGCAAAGATCAAGAAGACAACAGACCAGAAAAAGTTTGAGGTTAAGACAAAGTCTGCAGTGGCTGGAGTTAGAGGAACCGTATTCTCGGTTACATCACTTGTGGATGAGTCCTCAATAATAAAAGTGTATGAAGGAGAGGTTGGGGTAAATAACAGACCTGTTGTAGAGAGGAAGAATAAGGAAGAAGAGATGAAGATAGCTGAGGCAAAGAAGGAGAGGAAGGAGATTCCACCTCCATTTAAAGAGGTAACCAAGAAGCAGTGGGAGGAGATGGTAGCCAGGGCAATGCAGATGATAAAGGTCTCGGCAGAAGGCGATATCAGTGAACCAATAGCATTTGACCTTGAAGAGGAGAAGAAAGACGACTGGGTAGCATGGAATATATCGCTTGATGAAAAAGAGGAAAAGAAGGACGAACAGAAATAGTTATGACAAAAGAGCAGAGAAATATTCTGATCTATCTCGGGGTATTTGGGGGGACACTTGTACTGCTGTATTTACTTCGTAAGGTCTTTATTCCGGTCTTTTTAGGATTTTTAATAGCCTATATTTTTAAGCCGGTGGTTGATAGACTTGAGAAGAAAAAGATTCCACGAAGTCTGAGTGCAATTCTGGTCTTATTATTCTTGGCAATTTTAGTAGCGACATTTATCTTTATTATATTCCCGTTAATTTCTGATATAGTAACAGCCATCTCGAATGCGGGTCCAAAGTTGATTTCACTCATTGAAAACAGGTTGATCCCATACCTAAATGAGCATCTTGGAGTAGATTTCTCCAATGTCATTGAGGGGTATAGGGACAAATTTTATGAATTTACCGCAAATATCTCTCAGGGAGATGTTTCACTACTTGGAAATCTTGTCAAGAGGGCAATTACAAATATTTTTATCTTTGTGTATCTAATAGTTGCATTGATTCTCATTCCCCTTATCGCCTATTATATGATTGTTTACTATTATGAAGTAATAAGATGGATTGATTCTATGATTCCACTAAAATTTAAGGGGTTGATTGATGATCTTTTCAAAGAGATAGATGCCACGATGTCAATGTTTTTTAGAGGACAGATAACGGTCTGTACAGTGATGTCAATAGTCTATTCAGTAGCACTAATTGTTGCGAAAGTTCCAAACCCTGTAGCTATTGGGGTCATTACCGGTGCTCTCAATTTTATCCCTTATGCTGGATTGGTGACAGGGCTTACATTGAGTCTTTTATTGGCGATTATTTCTGGTAATGGATTCTATCCTGTAATTGGTGCAATTCTTATATATATAATTATACCACTTATTGACCAATTCTTTATTACTCCGAGGATTATGGGTTCATCAATAGGTCTCAAACCTATCTTTATAATACTTGCATTGCTTATTGGTGGAACACTTATGGGCTTCATAGGAATTCTCATAGCTGTTCCATCTGCCGCAATCATAAAGGTTCTGTTGGGGATTTTTATTGAGAAATATAAGCAGAGTTC
This sequence comes from Myxococcota bacterium, assembly GCA_049969675.1. Classification (GTDB taxonomy): domain Bacteria; phylum Myxococcota; class SpSt-1050; order SpSt-1050; family SpSt-1050; genus SpSt-1050. The sequence goes on from JBMFOP010000003.1 coordinate 54,616, forward strand.
CTTATACCTGTCAGAGTAGATTAATCACCTTACTTATGACGAAAAAGGACATTCAGTGTCTTCTATGTAATTGTGATGATACTTTTGATGTCTATATTGAGGTAAAATATATTGGAGGTGGAACCAATCAGTGTGACAGGTGGTATCTGACAATTACCTCAAATGATAGTTGGTATTGATTAATATTTGGTTTAGTAAATAAAATACAAAAATACTATAAGACTGGCTTTATGAAAAGTATATCTTATTTATTTGACTCTTTTTTATTCTTGTGCTAATCAAATACGCCTATTTTTTAGGAGGTAGGATAAATTGCCAGCAAAGAAACCACCAAAGCGAAAACCATCAGTATTAAAGAGACAGAGACAGAACCTGAAGAGAAGGGCTCAGAATACCCATTTTCTCTCTGAACTCAAGACTTATACGAAGAAATTGAGAGAGATTGTTGCCAGAGGTGAGAAGGATAAGGCTCTGGAATTTTTCAGGCAGGTCCAGAAGAAGTTTGATAAGGCGGCTCAAAATGGCTATATAAAGACTGGAAATGCTTCAAGACATATATCTCGTCTCTCTCATCTTGTAAACAGTCTTATCAAACAGAAGTAGTCTCCATCTTATCTGGACCTCCAGGTTGTTTTGCTGAGTTTATGCATTTTTATGGTGCATATATTAATATATAAGGAGGTCTTATGCCAAAGAAGAGAGTAGTTATTATGGGAGCTGCGGGGAGGGATTTTCACAATTTCAATGTGTATTATAGAGACAATCCCGATTATGAGGTTGTTGCATTTACCGCAACTCAAATACCTGATATAGATGGGAGGAAGTATCCTCCTGATCTTGCAGGCAAATTATATCCCGATGGTATCCCAATACTCTCAGAATCTGATTTAATAAATGTTATCAAAGAGAAGAAAGTGGATGAAGTGGTCTTTGCATATTCAGATGTCTCTCATAATTATGTAATGGATAAAGCCTGTGCGGTTATTGCTGCCGGTGCCGATTTTAGATTTATTGGTGCAGAAAAATCAATGTTGAAGAGCACGAAGCCGGTGATTTCCATCTGTGCGGTCAGGACCGGTTGTGGTAAATCACAGACTACAAGAAAGGTGGCAACAATTCTTCAGGAACTCGGGAAGAAGGTGACCGTAATCAGACATCCAATGCCTTACGGAGACCTGAATAAGCAGCGGGTTCAAAGATTTGCCAGACTTGAGGATCTGGATAAACATGAGTGCACCATTGAAGAGAGAGAGGAGTATGAGCCTCATATCAATACTGGAATTGTTGTATATGCAGGTGTGGATTATAAAGATATTTTGAGTGAGGCAGAGAAGGAGTCCGATATCATTATCTGGGATGGTGGGAATAATGACCTTCCATTTTATGTGCCAGACCTTGAGATTGTAGTGGTGGATCCGCACAGACCGGGACACGAACTGCTCTATTATCCAGGGACCGCGAATCTCTACAGGGCAGATGTGGTAGTTATTAATAAAGTGGACAGTACCACACATGAGAATATTGAGATCGTGGAAAATAACATAAAGCTTAAGAATCCCAAGGCTGTGGTTATCCATGCTGATTCACCAATTATTGTTGACAAACCTGAGGAGATAAAAGGTAAGAAGGTGCTTGTGGTTGAAGATGGTCCAACTCTTACTCACGGGGAGATGAAATATGGTGCGGGGATTGTGGCGGCAAGACAGTATGGTGCCCACGAGATTATCGACCCGAGGCCTTATGCAGTCGGTTCTATTAAGAAGACATTTGAGAAGTATCCTCATATTGGGACATTACTACCAGCGATGGGCTATTCAAAGACTCAGATGAAGGAGCTTGAGAAGACCATAAATGATACACCCTGTGATATGGTTGTGGTGGCTACTCCTATAGACCTTGGAAGGCTCCTCAAGATTAATAAGCCATATAAGAGGGTAAGATATGAACTCAAAGAGAAAGAGGCGCTCGGACTTAAGTATCTGATTGAAAGTAGAGTCTTAAAATCACAGAAGAGGAAGTAATAATGAGCTCAAAAGAGAGGAAGAGGAAGATAGCGGTTGTGGCATTTGGAGGGAATGCCCTGATTAAGTCTAAAGAGAGGGGGACCATCAAGGAACAATGGCAGAATGCTGAGGAAGCAGCGATGGTGCTTATGTCTATTATTAAAAATGGTTATGAGATGGTGGTGGTCCATGGCAATGGCCCCCAGGTTGGAGCTGCCCTTATCAGGCAGGAAGCGGCATCTGCAAATGTGCCACCGCAGACACTGGATGCCTGTGTTGCCGAGACTCAGGGTTCAATGGGGTATCTATTACAGGTCTCAATTCGCAACAGGATGGTCTACGAAAATTTGGAAAAACCAGTCTGTACGATTCTTACTACTGTAGTTGTAGACTCTGCTGACCCTGCTTTTCATAATCCTACAAAACCTATCGGTCCATTCTTCACGCGGGATAGGGCAGAGGTATTGATGAGTGAGAATGGATATAAGATGATTGAAGACAGTGGTAGAGGATATAGAAGGGTGGTCCCTTCGCCAAAACCTCTCTCAATTCTTGAGATTGATATAATTAAGCACCTTGTTGAGACTGGTAATATTGTGATTGCCGGTGGAGGTGGAGGTATTCCAGTATATAAAGATGGTCTTCGTTATAAGGGCAGTGAGGCAGTTATTGATAAAGATTATATTGCATCGCTTATTGCCAGAAATGTAAGGGCGGACCTCTTTATTATCCTTACTGAGGTTAGTTGTGTGTATAAGAACTTTGGTAAACCCGACCAGAAGGCGATTGATACACTCACCCTTATTGAGGCAATAGACCTCTACAGAGAAGGGCAGTTCCCGAAGGGCTCAATGGGACCAAAGATAGAGGCGTCTATTGATTTTCTGATGAATGGAGGTGAGGAGGCACTGATTACAAATGCTGCTTCACTTCCAGAGGCGGTGGAGAGAAAGGCGGGGACGAGGATTATTAAAAATACAAGATTTGGTTTTCTTGACAACAAGTAATTATTAAGAAAGGAGTTCGGGTGTGAAGAAGAGAGATTTTTTGAGTCTTTATGATTTTAGTTCAAAAGAGCTCAATGATATACTTGATATGGCAACAAATATCAAAAAGAGGCCAAATGTATATAAGGGCGCTCTTGCTGGAAAGACGATTGCACTGATATTTGAAAAGCCCTCGCTCAGAACCAAGGCGACCTTTGAAGTTGGAATTATGCAGATGGGAGGTAATGTGATTTACTTCTCCCCCAATGAGTTTCAATTAGGCAGACGCGAGGCTGTCTCTGATGTTGCGAAGAACCTTGAGAGATGGGTAGATGGTATTGTATGCAGAACTTTCGGACATAACATTATAGAGACACTTGCAAGGAATTGCTCAAAACCTGTCATTAATGCGCTGACTGACCTTTCACACCCCTGTCAGGGACTTACTGACTATTTTACAATCAGAGAGCATAAACATAAACTCAAAGGACTCAAACTTGCATATGTCGGCGATGGTAATAATGTATGTCATTCCTTAATATACGGGGCAGCAAAATTTGGAGTTGAGATTAATATTGCCACTCCTCGTGGTTATGACCCAAAAGTTGAGGTTTTGAAGAAAGCTTATGCCGATGCTGTGGCAAATGGTGTGAATATAGAATTGACCGATGACCCAATTGCCGCGGTCAATAATGTTGATGTGGTCTATACTGATGTATGGACATCCATGGGGCAGGAGGCAGAGACCGCAAAGAGAAGACAGATATTTGCCCCTTATCAGGTCAATACGAGATTGATGGCATTTGCCAAGAAAGATGCTATCTTTATGCATTGTCTTCCGGCACATAGGGGTGAAGAAGTGACTGATGAGGTCATTGATTCAGAGCAGTCAATTGTATTTGATCAGGCGGAAAATAGACTCCATGTACAGAAGGCTATATTGTTATATATCTTTGGTATAAAGAAGAAATAATCTTCGGGATTTTTAAAGTACGATGTTTCTACAATATGATGTTCTGATTTCAAGAAAGATTGTATTTTTTGCAAAACAGGGTGTTTTCTTCTAAAAAATAATTTAGATTAGGTTTTATCATTAACCAGGTTGTAGAAGGGGTGAAATTCTTTGACTTTGCATTGTATTTTTGTTATACAAAATAAGAATTGAGAGTAATGATTGTATGAAAAAATTACCAATAGGAATTCAGACATTTGAAAAGATAATTGGTGAAAATTATTGTTATGTGGATAAGACTGAGATTATATATAGACTCATAAATAGTGGGACTTATTTCTTCCTATCTCGTCCGAGGAGATTTGGGAAGTCATTGTTGATAGATACAATAAAGTGTCTATTTGAGGGGAGGGAGGAGCTATTTAAGGGTCTGTGGATAGAAGGGAGATGGGACTTTAGTAAGAGATACCCTGTGATAAAGATAGACTTTGGGTCCGGGGTTTTCAAAGAGAGGGAGGAGTTGAGGAAAGGGATATTCTATATATTGGATGAAAACAGGAGAGCACTTGGAGTGGAGATAGGGGGGCATACATTAACAAATACCTATCTCAATGATTTGATAGTGAGGGCGGTGGAGAAATATGGGGAGAGGGTGGTGATACTGATAGATGAATATGACAAGCCGATATTGGATAACATAGAAGATCCAGAGGTGGCGAGGGAGATGAGGGAGGAGTTAAAGAATCTCTATTCAGTTCTCAAAGGTGCGGATGCATATATCAAATTTGTGATGTTGACTGGTGTGAGTAAATTTTCAAAGGTCTCACTGTTTTCTGGATTAAACAATCTATCAGATATAACACTGGATGAGAGATATGCAACGATCTGTGGATATACTCAGAGCGAGTTTGAGAGTGTCTTCAGGGAGTATTTAGATGGGGTGGATATGGAGAAGGTGAAGTTGTGGTATAATGGATATAACTGGCTTGGAGAGAAGGTATATAATCCATTTGACATATTATTATTTTTGGATAGTCCCACAAGGGCGTATAAGAACTACTGGTTTGAGACCGGGAGTCCCACATTTTTAATGAAGTTGCTTAAGGAGAGGAGATATTTTATACCCGAGCTTGAGGAGATAAAGGCTGGGGAGGAGCTGATAGGTTCATTTGATGT
>JBMFOP010000004.1:0-58113 GCA_049969675.1 Myxococcota bacterium
GCAAAGGGATTTAATTGTTGAGGGAAATTAGTAGCAATAGGTTTCAGACGGGTTTTACCAAACAAGAATTTTTTGGAATGAATAAACCCTTTGAGACCTTACCGATGGTGCCTGATGTAGAGCAACTTTCTTTAAGGGGTATTTAAGTTGGACAGCATTTTAAGGGATTGTGAACAAAAGGGGGTAACCTGATTTTGAAGATGTGGATTTACCCATCCAGAATCCCTATTGTACAAATAGTCAACTTCTCAAATCAGATTATTCTGGACAGAAGTGTTTCTAAATAGGGACTATCTTTCTTCTTTTTTCTTTATTCGCTTTGAGATATAAAATTGGAGGTATATTGCAACTGCTATTACAAATATTGAGATAAACTGGCTTGTTGATAGATAAGGCTCTATTACAAATCCACGAATCTTATCGCCTCTTAAAATCTCTAAAAATGAGCGCAGAATCGGATAGAGTGTCATATACATAAGGAGTACCTGCCCATCAAATCGCTTCCTTGTCCTGAAGAGGACAAGTATTAGAAAGATAATTGCCTCTCCAAAGGATTCATAGAGTTGAACTGGATGACGGGGAACTCCACGGGGGGCGATAGATTCTGGATGATTAAATACTACAGAAAAAATAAAGTCCTTTGCGCACTCTTTACCATAACAGCATCCAGCCGAGAAACAGCCGAGTCTCCCAAATGCGTGTCCCAGCGAGACTGACGGAATCAGGATATCTGCAATCTTAAAGAATGGCAATCTGTGCTTGTGGGTATAATATAATGTAAATATAGATGCGCCAATAAATCCACCGTACCAGACCAATCCACCCTTGTATATCTTGATGAACATAGATGGGTCTGCCATATATTCATCCCAGCTCACTATGATATAGACAATTCTTGAACCAATCAGTCCCCATATAAGAATCCAGAATGTCAGGTCTGAGATAAGTTTTGGGTCAATGCCGAGTTTCTTTGCCTCCCGGGTGGCGAGCCAGAGCCCGACGATAAATCCAAGGGCGATAAAAAATCCGTATGTATGAATGGCAAGCGGAAGATCTCCAATCTTAAAGGGTAATTCAATCAGTTTTGGGAACATTATTCTCTCCTTGTTTTCTTATTGATTGCCACAGTAATATTGCACCAGCGAGCAATACCAGACTTATTATCTGTGAGCTTGATAGAAGTCCAAAGAAGATCCCTCTATTATCACTTCTAAAATATTCAATCACAAATCTAAAAATTGCATATGCTACTACAAAGTGAATAATTATCTGTCCATCATATCTTTTCCGTTTTCTCAAAAAGAGATAGAGATATAAAAAGAGGGCGAGTGAGAAGAATGATTCAAAGAGTTGTGTTGGAAGCAGGGCTGGCGTCTCAGTATGTATTGCCCTATCTACTATCCCTGCATTTGCAAGTTCAGCAAAGGCAGCACTCCCTTTTGGAAAATGAATACCCATAAAGGAATCTGTCTCAACGCCAAAACAACATCCATTAAAGAAACAGCCAAGTCTCCCGAAGAAAAGTCCAATAGCAGTTCCATATCCTATGGTATCCGATGTAAAGAGGATATTCATCTTTCTTCTCTTCATAAATATAAGGGCGGCAATTGTGCCCAGAATAAATCCTCCATAGTATGCGAGTCCACCTTTGAAGACATTAAATATCCTTGAGGGGTGCGAAATATAAAATTTGATTATCTTCTCACCTCTATGAAACTCCAGAACCACATCATCTCCCCCCTCTTTCTTTAATCTGGCCGGATCCGGTCCGCATTTATCTATCTTTTTGGAACAATATACATCGTGAGGGATATCTTCCGCCACCACATGCATAAGTCTTGAGCCTATCATCCCGAATATCACTATAACAATGGCAAGGTCAATAAAGTTCTTAACAGATAGCCCATTTTTTCTGAATTCAATAACCCCGATAATTGTGGCAACTATAAATCCTATACTCAAAAAGAAAAAATATGAATGGACAGCAAAATCACCGATGTAAAACAGAATTGGCTTCATTCAACCTTCTTCTCAACCTCTACATCGGCATTGTTATGAAAATCTGGCTCTGTCTCCTCTTTAAATACAGCATTGGAACCCTTTATCTTCTCATTTCCAGCCTTTGGCTTCTCCAGGAAGAGCATATGAATTATCATAAGTACTACGCCACAGCTGATAGCAGAGTCGGCGATATTAAAGGTTGGCCAGTGATAATCTTTGTAAAACCAGTGGATGAAATCTACCACATAACTATTGACAACTCTATCGTAGAAATTTCCGAATGCGCCGCCCAGAATAAGTGAGATTGCAAGAGATAATGTCCTCTGCTCCTTCTTAACCTTGATAAAGAAGTAGATAATAAATAGTATTGCGACCAGACTTACCATAATAAAAAAAGGCTTTCTTACAGAATCACTCATTGAGCCGAAAATACCCCACGCCGCCCCCGGATTCTCTACATATCTAAAGTCAAAATATCCTTTTATCACATCAATTGGAGCCTTCCCCTTTAGTGTATCAATTGCCCATCTCTTTGTCAGCTGGTCAATAATAAAGACAATTGGAATAACTATTACTGCAACGATATACTTAAAATTCACAGTGCCTCCTTATCTCTTATTCAGTGCACCTGCGCATCTGGGGCAGATATCATCTATAAATTCAGATGAAAATCTCCAGCATCTTGGGCACTTCTTTCCATCAGCCTTTTTGAGATGCAGAGTACCACCATTATATATCTCAAGTGGTTTTCTCAAAAGGCTATCCTTAACCCTAACATTTATTCCAACATCTGAACAGATAAAAAATTCCTTTAAGTCAATGTCCTTTACCATACGGTTGAATTCCGATAGATACTTCTCAGGGAGCTCAAGATAGACCGCCGCCTCAAGGGATTGTCCAATTATCTTCTGCCTTCTTATCTCCTCAAGCCCTTTTAAGATCTCATCCCGCAGACGAACTAAAAAGTCCCATCTGGATATCATCTCCACATCATATTTATAACTCTCAAAATCAAAATTCTCCAGAAATACAGACGCCTCCTTCCCTTTATAAGGTGGTAAGAATCTATAGGCATCTTCCGAAGTAAATGAGATTATGGGTGCCAGCAGTTTAATAAGTTCCTTTGCAATTATAAATAATACTGTCTGAGCGGATCGCCTCTCCCTGCCGTCTTTCTTAAATGTATAGAGTCTGTCCTTGATGATATCAAAATATATTGCTGAGAGGTCAGTTGCACACATCTCTACTGCTGTATGATATACAGTAAAGAATTCAAAGTTTTTATACCCGTTTAGAATCTTCTCTGCCTTAAAGTAGAATCTGTTGAGTGCGAGTCTGTCAAGTTCCAGCAACTCCTCCTTCTTCAGCATATCTCTATCAGGGTCAAAATCAGAGATATTTCCCAGTGCAAATCTGATGGTATTCCTGATCTTCCTGTAATTTTCGGACAAAAGTGTGAGCATATCGGTGGTAAATATGATATCAGATGTATAATCCACACTTGAGAATAAAAGCCTCAAAATATCTGCACCATAAGATGAGATTACCTCCTCCGGGGCAATGACATTACCGAGAGACTTGCTCATCTTCTTTGCATCTTTGTCAAGAATCAACCCGTGCGTCAGGACTGCCCTGTAAGGTGCCATATTTCTGTTGGCAACAGCCGTAATCAGAGATACCTGAAACCATCCCCTGTGCTGGTCTGTGGCTTCAAGATATAAGTCGCAGGGATAGGAGAGTTCGTCACTCTTCTCAAGTACTGCCCTCTGACTGACAGAGGAATCAAACCACACATCTAAAATATTCTCTTCCTTGAGAAAATCCGAGGATTGACACTTTGGACATTTCAAATTGGGAGGCAGAAAATCCTTTATATCCCTCTTGAACCAGCAATCAGAACCTTCCCTGTATGTTAGTTCAATCGTCTTTTTAAAGACCTCTTCATTCAAAAAGGTATGAGAACAGGATTTACACTTAAGGGCCGGTATTGGGACACCCCAATATCTCTGTCGGGATAGGCACCAATCGGGTCTTATCTGCACCATATTGTAGATTCTATCTCTTCCCCACGGTGGTATCCACTTTACACCATCAATCTCGTTTAAAAGCCTCTCCCTTAGATTGGCGTGGTCAATTGATAAGAACCACTGCTCTGTAGCCCTGAAAATTATCGGATTCTTACATCTCCAGCAGTGGGGATATGAATGCTCTACATTCTCACTCTTAATCAATGAACCATTCCTCTTCAATTCCTCAATTATCGGCTCATTCGCCAGATGAACCTTCATCCCTGCATAATTTGGGACATCTTTTATAAATCTACCCTCTTCATCAACCGGTGTATAGACATTGAGTTTGTACCTTCTCCCTACCTCATAGTCCTCAGCACCGTGCCCTGGGGCGATATGCACCATCCCCGTTCCTGTATCGGTGGTGACAAAATCCGCTAAAATCACCACAGAATCCCTGTTATACATCGGATGTTTTAAGACAATACCCTCAAGATTATGACCCTTCATCTCCTTTATGACTTCTCCATCTATTCCGGTCTTCTCCTTTACCTGCTCAAATAAGACCTTCATAAGTACCAGGATCTCACTCTTTGTATCAATAAAAATATAGTCCTCGTCTGGATGAAGTGCAACGGCAAGATTTGCCGGCAATGTCCATGGCGTGGTAGTCCATATCAAGAAGTAGAGTGGCTTACCAAAGTTGAGACCGAGTGAATCAGCCTTCTTATCTCTCTCCCTTACCGAAAACTTTACATATATTGAAGGAGAGGTGTGGTTGTGATACTCAACCTCTGCATCTGCAAGTGCGGTCTTACACTCAGCACACCAGTGAATCGGCCTGAGCCCTCTATATAGATAGCCGTCTTTGAAGAGGTCAAATAATGCCTCAAGTGTCTTTGCCTCATAATCATAACTCATTGTCACATAGGGTTTTTCCCATTCACCTACACAACCGAGCCTCTTAAACTCCTCTCTCTGTATATTCAAAAACTCAGAGGCATATCTCCTGCACTCCTCTCTTATAGAAATCCCATCGTATATCTTCCCCTGCAACTTCTTAATGACGTTGTGTTCAATCGGCATCCCATGACAGTCCCAGCCGGGTACAAATGGGGCGTCATAATTCATCATAAATCTACTCTTTATAATAAAATCTTTCAGAATCTTATTCAATGCAGTTCCGAGATGTACATGCCCATTTGCATAAGGGGGTCCATCGTGTAGGACATACTTCTTTGAACCCTTCCTCCTCTCCCTCATCCTGTGATAGAGATCCATCTGATACCACTCTGAGAGAATCTTTGGCTCAAGATTGACAAGATTTGCCTTCATAGAAAAATCTGTCTTCGGAAGCGATAAAGTCTCTTTGTATTCCACTGTAACCATACCTCCTGAGAATAAAATGGCTATATAAAATAATGTAAATAAAAAAAATTTTCAACTTTTAAAAGCCACAAGACTGAACAATGCGAGCCTTTTCAGTCGTTTCGGGTGCTCTATATCATTTTACACCCAAGTTTTAATTAAAATGCCTTGAATATCTCCTGTAGGTTCACAATAGGTGATAAATAGATATTTAAAAAATCAGGGAGATGGATTTCTCCCTTTTGAATAGATGTTTTTTGACTCTCAGATTTGCATTTCTTCTTTATGGGCTCACAGTTGTATTGATATATATGGATTGTCTAGTTTATTTTATCAATAAAAATAGCAATAAACCTGTATAAATCCATAGAATTCAAATTAATTGAGTCCTATTTTGCCTCAAAAAAAACCTTAAAAGTTAGACTTTCAATTTCAATATTTAGATATATTGTATTTATGCATATAATCGGCAAGATGAATTGGCTTAATATTTAAATCCCAATGGAAAGAAAAGATAATATAACAGCATTAGTCAAATAACTCATTTTACCTCCTTTTCTTGAAATAATAATTTAAAGATGAAAGAGGTTCAGTGCATGATTAAAATAGTATCCCGATATAATCAGCAGAAGTATTGAATTTGTAATTATCACAACCTTTCTATATCTAACTACTTTGAGCATATATTCACCGAGCAGCATTGCCATCAAAGGATATATTGTTGAGGATATGGCAAACACACTCCCGATGAGCATTGCACTAAAGAGAGTACCCTTTATTGCAAGGGGGAGGAGGACGACCAACCTCCCGCACATCGCAGAACCCCTTACAACACCCAGGAACAGTCCAAAGAATAGTCCGGTCCTCTGTAGACCTTTTGAATCCTTCCCCCACAATCTCCTCGCCTCTCTGGTAAGAGGTTCTATCTGGACATCTTCACTGCTGCAGCTCTTCTTATCGTCTGTGCAACTTTCACAATATTTATAAATCTCCGGCTTTTTACTTATTATACAATTATCACAATTATGTTCGCAACTATTTTTAAATTCTATATGGGATTTGTGGTGCGACACTTCTGCTCTTGAAAGAGTAGAATATTTATAAATAAAATATCCTCCAAAGAGCAAGACCGATATCCCGGATATGATATCCAGTGTAATATGGCTGGGCCTGAATGTATCTCCTATAATATGAAATATTGCAACGAATGTCACAATTCCAAGAAATCTTCCTATAATATAAGCGATACCGGTCAGTCTATCAGATGTCTGCAACGAAAATATCACCAGTGCACATATCCAGATATTTGAAAATGAGAGTCCTAACAGAATTGATGTATAGATATCTGCTAACATAATATTTTGATGTAAAAAATTATTTAAAAGTTTCTATGCCTCTCTAATATACCCTTTGGAGAGCATAAATGCTATCGCCTTTGCTACCTCAATATCTGTAAGTGGTGATTTATCCATTACCGCCTTTATCTGACCATAATTAATGATGAGTTGCAAAATATCCAGATATTCAGGCTTGAGTTCCTTTAATGGAGGTGAGATTGGGGTATTGAGAGTAAGCGACCTGTTTGGAGGTGGGATCTGACCTGCGAGCTTCTTGAGTTCATCCCTCTGGCGAAGCGCCTCCATAAGGAGCACATCCAGGTCCTCATCAATCTCTACTACAAATTTGCGATTGTCGGGTGGGTCAAATCTGTAGCTTCCCTTATCCCAGGTGATAATCCTATAGATAGCCTTAACTGGATTAAGCTGATGATTTTCATTGATGCAGGCATAATTTATATGACCCGACTTGAAGAATATCTTCCCCTCATCCAGACTCTTTATGACAAGGACACCGCTCTTCTTTGAGACGCTGATCATCTGTAAAAGGTCTGCCATTGGTATCTCGGTAAGTGTCCCCTGATTGATTGAAGGGCCGCCGAGCGTCGTCTTTCGCTGTACCTGTTGTGGCTGATGTCTCTCCTCCTCTTTGACAACCGCCTTATTTATCTTGACCTGACCGACTACCTTTTTTACCTCACCACGTTCAAGTCTGAAAAGAGATGTCCCCACAAGAATCCTGTCTCCCTCTTTCAGCCTTACTCTCTTTATTCGCTCACCATTTACAAATGTACCATTTGTTGAGCCCAGGTCCTGAATATAAATCTGACCGTTATTGAGCGTTATCTTTGCGTGCATTCTGGAGACCATATCCTCCACAATCACAATATCTATATCACTCTTTCTCCCGATGATATACTCGCGGTTATCATCAAGGGGCATCTCTCCACCCTGATACTTACCTGAGATAAACTTTAATACATAACCACTGGAAGCCATCTTTGACCCTCCGTTATTTGTTGTTGTGTTCATTAATAAGTCTAATATACATCTGTGCATTCTTATTTTCAGGGTCTCTCTTTAATATCTCCTCAAAGTGATACTTTGCCTCATCTATCTTCCCTGCAAGATATAAGAGAACCCCGAGGTTTATTCTTGCATTATTAAAATTTGGATTGGAATTGATTATCTCAAGTAGAATCTTAATTGCTTCCTCTCTCTCCCCTTTATCTTTTAAGACCTGAGCGAGCTTGAATTTTATATCCAGATATTCGGGAGCAAAGTCAAGTGCGCGTCTATATTCCCTCTCTGCAAATAAGAGGTGTCCAGCCCCTTTGAAGATATCACCTATTTCAGCATACATATTGGCAACCTTGCTCTTGAGATATGGCTCTATATCACTCGTCTTCCTTGCCTCCATTATCTCCTTCATCTTTCTGTGAACCTGATTTGCCTTTTCATATTCGCCGTGTTCATTATATAGAAGTGCCAGATTTGTCGCCGCCTCCACATACCCCGGATTCATAGCTACTGCCTCCTCCAGATATCTTCTGGCATTCTCATAGTCATTTCTATGCCAGGCAATTACTCCGAGCATATAATACACATCCGCAAATGGTTTGCCTATACGAAGTGCCTCCAGAAGATACCCCTCAGCCTCTTCATATCTGGCAGCCTTAAACAGCTCTGTTCCTTTCTCCACATACTCTCTAAATTCTAAACTTTGAGACATAACTACCCCTTTCCTCCGGGTCTATTTAGATTTTGAAGTTTATCCCGATATTTACTCCTGGGGAATCTACTGCCCATCTCATTATAGTACTTTTTAAATTCCTCTGTCTTATTTTGCAGATAGAGAGAATAACAGAGATAAAACAGCGCCTCATCCATCCCTTCCAATATCCCATAGCTTAATATAATTCCCCTGATCCTCTGCTCTGTTGCCTCAAATTTACCTCTCTTGAAATAGAATTTTGCAACATAAAGGTCATGACTAATCAACTTCTTGTTTACCTTCTCAAGATATCCCTTTGCCTCACTCTCATATTTTGAGCCCTTATATTTTGATAAAAAATCCAGAAATGCCTTTTGTGCCTTCTGATTGGAACTCTGGTCCTTCTCATAAGAAGGAGGCAGGAAGAACCAGTCTCCGGGTGCATCCTTAAAATATGAAATCGCCACTCTAAATGCCGCATAATCTACCATTGGATGTGTCGGATGAAGCTTTATAAACTCCTGATATGCATCAGCGGCATCTATATATTTTTCATCCTCAAAATAGGCATCACCAATCTTGAGTTCTGACTCTGTTGCATATCTTGAAAACGGATATTTTGCCTTCACCTGATTAAATCTGTCCACTGCCTCCTGATAATAACCGCCTTTCAAGGACTTTAATCCCTCCTCAAACTCCTCCTTTGCACTCTCCTGTTCGGATTTTACACCGCCTGTCGTGGCACAACCAAAAAATAAAAAAATAAAAATAATTAAATACGGAGATTTATACATAGCCTCAGTAGTTATATACTTATAATTTTTGGGTCTTTATGTCAATAAATAATTATGCAGGCTTATCTGATCGAAACCGATTTTATCAGATACATTCAACTACATTATCTGGTAGAGTCATCTATACCAGATATTATATGGAACTCCACCCTCCTATTCAGCGCCCTGCCCTTCTCTGTCTTGTTAGATGCAATCGGGACATCAAAGGCATAACCTTTGGCAATCAATCTATCGGGCTCTATCCCTTCAATCTTGATTAGATGTTCTCTCACAGCATTTGCCCTTGCCTCTGAAAGCCTTTTATTATATGCCCTACCGCCCACATTGTCTGTATGTCCCTGCACCTCTACCTTAAATTGTGGATTGTCTTTTAAGACCTGTGCTACCTGATGGAGGAGTTCGTAAGAGTCTTTTAATATCTTTGACTTACCGGTTGCAAAGTGCACCTGTTCCTTGATCTCAATCTGTTTGGACTCCTTATTAACTACGACAAGGGTGTATTTTTTTGGACAGCCCTTCTCCTCGGGTATACCAGCCTCCTTCGGGCACTGGTCATCCGGGTCACATATACCATCGCCATCTGTATCTGGACAACCCTGACAGGCTGGTATTCCGGGGATTGTTGGGCATTTATCCTTATCATCAACAATCCCATCGCCATCTGTATCTGGACAACCCTCAAATTGCGGAGGTCCAGGGACATCCGGGCATTTATCCTTATCATCAGTTATCCCATCGCCGTCTCTATCAGGTGGTGGACAACCATTGAAATCAACTGTCCCATAATCATTGGGGCATTTATCTTCACAATCCATTATCCCATCATTGTCTGTATCAATTTTACAGAGATCTATCTCCTTCTTCGCTATTACAACTGGCTTTGGAGGTTCCTTTACGAGGACCTTAACGGGCATACACAACTCGGGATTTTTATTTACAATATCAAGTGCCTTTGCAGTATAAATCTTTGCCTCGGCTATATGTTTATCAGCCATCACAGAATTTCCCTCTGAAGATTCATCTGATGCAAATCTGAGCTCCGATTCAGCAATGGCGGTCTCCATAGGGGCACACTTCTTTGAACCCTTCTCTATAGCTGTATTCAGGTCCTTCTGAAGGGCCGCAACCTGAGCATTTATGACACTGCTGGTTGTACAGCTAAACCATATAAGAGCCGGCAAAGAAAGAAGAAGAACTATATTCAATCTCTTCATCATATCAACCCCTTCTCACTGAGTATTTATCTGATTTACTTTTTCGGTTGAATCGGTTGGAGCAGGTGGATTTATTACTGACGGTCCAGACTCCTGAGCCTTTGCATCATGAGATTTCTTCTGAGCGGCTATCGCCATCTCCTTTGCAATCTCTGCATAATCCACTGCCCTCTCAAACTGCCCATACGCCTCCTTCTGTCTTGCCTTATGCAGGAACTCCTCAGCTTTATAGTATTCATAAGGGGCGTACTTCTCTGCATCAACAGTCTTTGCAGCCTTAAAATTACTTGCGGCATCATTTATAAGAACTGCTGACCAGATAGGACCAACACAACCTGATACAAAAAGAAAAAATATCCCTGTAATAATCAAGATTGGTAAGTGTAATCCATAACTTTTTTTCATATCTTTATACTCCCAAAAAATTCTGAACACAATTAAAAATTTCTGTTATACATCAAAACCATTCCACCATTAACAGGCTCCATCATCAGATTTTGTGATACATTCTTTGCATCAGATTTCCCTTCAATGAAGTAAAGTACCGTTGCTGAAATCAGACCGGCAGCCCCTGCCCCATAAAAGATATTTGCAAGCATAGCATAATTCTGGGCATCATCTACCAGACTCTGAACCTCCTGATGTGTCCTTGTAAGATTCTTATCACTCTTCAAATCAGACTCTCTGGAGCTCGCCATAACTCCAAACAGAAGACCGGTTCCAACCAGAGCCAGACCAGTTGCTCCCACGATATATGTCCAGAATCTCTTCTGACCCTTCTCAAAAACCTTCTCTGTCTTTGTCGGTTCTAAAATATTTAGCGGTTTAGCCTCTTCCTTTTTAACCACATTCATCAACTCTGGCTTCTTCTGTTCAACAGGCGCAGGTTTTTGTATCTCCACATTAATTTCATTGAGTGAAAAATCCAGTTCAAGTGACTTGTCCGGAGAGACTACAAACTCCTTATCTATAGGGAGATAACCCTTCTTGGTGAGCGAGAGTGTATATTTCCCGGGCTTCAGTTCAATCGCAAAGGGGGTCTTGCCGATT
This sequence comes from Myxococcota bacterium, assembly GCA_049969675.1. Lineage (GTDB taxonomy): Bacteria > Myxococcota > SpSt-1050 > SpSt-1050 > SpSt-1050 > SpSt-1050. The sequence goes on from JBMFOP010000004.1 coordinate 11,488, forward strand.
ACCTTACCATTTATAGCCACCTCCGCCTCGGAGGGAGTGGAATAGATGCCTACCTGCTGAATCCCCTTCTCCTGTAACTTCTTCTCAAGATTCTGGATAGAGATTAGAATCGTAGATTTATCTTCAGCATTAGGTGATGCCCTTAGATACTCCCTGAAGAATCTGAGTGCCATTGGTATATTCCCCTCTTTTTCGTATGCCTGTGCAATATTGTATAGAATGACACTATGTGGATATAATGAATATGCCTTCTGGAACTCCTCAATGGCTTTGTTGTATTCGGATTGTTTATAATATGCCTTCCCGAGCTCAAAGTGTTTCTTCGCCTCCTCCTTATTTCTCTCATCCTGTGCAAATGATACATTCAAAATACCTGCTACCAGAAGAATCACAACCACTAATTTTAATAATCTTGACATTTTATATGCTCCTTAAGTAGTGCAATTATCAAATTATATTAGCAAAAGCAACCATAATGTCAAGGATTTATGCAATCCTCATCACAAATTTAGAACAACCTCTCCATTCTACTTTATTGGCAGGCAAATCTGGAAAGTCTAAAGGTTTAATTTAGAGAACACAGGAATTTTTCCATAAAGAAAGGTTAACAATCACATCTGTCTAAAATAATTTTTGGTGAAAGATCCTACGAGGCTACGCTTCGCTATGCCATTTCGCCTACACGGTACGAGCCGAGCCTAAACGGCACGAGCCCTTACGGGGATGAGCCTAAACGGCACTTGAGGTTTTATGTTATTTTTATTGTGCTGTGCTTACGCAGATGCACAAAAGAATCATCCTGCCTCACGCTGTTCGGCAGATGATTCGCACTGCATAAATTTTGTGAGTCTTAAACAAAAATTGAAAATGAATCAATATTCGTCAATATTACAGATTTAATCAATTAAAATTTATGCATTGCAGTACGAGGCTTCGCTCTGCTCCGCTATTTCGCCTAACATCAATTAGTGTAATTGATGTTTATATTCCATAGTTAGTTTCACCTGAACTGGATGATTCTTTGTATTGATTGGGATTAGTAATCTCTACAAAATCATTTTTTTTATTTGAAAAACTCTGGATATATTGAAAATCTTCATAATGACCTCTCACTTTTTGTGTTATATTGAGTTAAATTCAGACCTTTGTCTTTGTCAAATCTTTTCAGATGTTAACTACTTAAAATCTCATAATTTTAATAACTATGTTGCTATGGGAATGTTAATGTTAAATTTTTGATATGGAACCCTTTGTTTTTTTTGTTATCTCAGTAAATAGGGGTTCCTTACCCATCCCAAATTCACTTAGAGGCGATGTGATGGCTTTAGCATTTCTTCTGTTCAATCCCTAAGCTATCCTCAATCCCCATAGGTGTCGGTATAATAAATCTTATCCCATCTCTAATTTGGCATAGCAGAAAGCAAAATATTTGTAAAATCTTCTGCATATTTTGCGTAGAAGTTACGATTAAAGGATCTACATCAGATTATTTTGGATAGAAGTGGATTTTAATGTTGCTCGGAGCAGTTGATTGAATCAATGGTATTCAGGTAAAAATTATGATTTCTTTTGTTGACACCAAATAAATTATATATTAGTGAAAAATTTTGTGTTATGAGTGAGATTGCAGGTTTATTAATTTTTACGGCTATAGTTTTTATCTTTGTTGCAGGGATGTGGCTATTTACATTCCTGTTTGGACCAAGGTATCGGACAAAAATTAAGTCACAGCCATTTGAATGTGGTCTTGAACCAATCGGTCCAAATAAAACCAGATTTTCTGTTCAGTATTATATTTACGCAATTTTACTCGTGATATTTGATGTAGAGGTAATCTTTTTGATTCCACTTGCATTTATATTTAGAGAGAATTCAATCTTTATCTATGTGATTATTGCACTATTTTTAATAACGGCATTTTTGGGATATGTCTATGCCTATAAGAGGGATGGTTTTAGTTTTGAGGATTAAAAGAGATGGCTGAGGAAGAACTATTAAGAGGTGCAGTAATAACATCCAGACTTGATGCATCAATAAATTTCTTTGATAAGGTGCTCAACTGGGCGAGGAAGTACTCCCTGTTTCAATATCCATTTGCGACCGCCTGTTGTGCAATGGAATATATGACCACAATGGGTCCCAGATATGACCTTGGTAGGTTTGGTGCAGAGGTCCCAAGATTCTCGCCCCGCCAGAGTGACTTACTGTGGGTGGTGGGGACCATCAGCCACAAGCTCGCCCCGGTGCTCGTTAGAGTCTATGAACAGATGTGCGAACCCAAGTGGGTTATCTCTTATGGTGTATGTGCATCATCAGGTGGCTTTTACAACAATTATGCAACTGTTCAGGGGATTGATACTATAATCCCTGTAGATGTCTATATACCTGGTTGCCCTCCAAGGCCAGAGCAGGTGCTGGACGCGCTGATGCTTCTACAGGAAAAAATAGATAACAGAAAAGCGGATTGGAGATTTTCAAAGAAGAGGGAAGATGAATAAGGAAATCATAGAGAAGATAAAGGCGAATTTTGGGCCTGATATAATTTCCTTTGAATTCGGGAGAGATATGCCACTCTTTGTTATAAAGAAGGATTCTATCTTGAGGTTCGTGACTTTTCTTAAAGAGGATGCAGATATCAGGATGGAGCAGATAACAGATATTACAGCCGTGGACTGGTATCAAAAGAGGGAGCCGAGATTTGAGGTTGTATATCACTTCTATTCATATACCCATAATCATAGATTGAGAGTCAAAGTTGGTCTGAGTGAGGATGATGCAAGGATCTCAACTATCACAGGTATTTTTAGTGGGGCGAATTGGTTTGAGAGGGAGTGCTGGGATATGTATGGGATAGTCTTTTTAAATCATCCTGATTTGAGAAGGATATTATTATATCCCGAATTTGTCGGACATCCACTTCGCAAGGATTACCCTGTAGATAAGAGGCAGCCACTTGTTAAGTTGAGAAAGCCGGAGGATAGACGTGAAAGACCCTGAGAGCAGAGTACAGGAAATCACAATAAATATGGGACCTTCTCATCCAGCCATGCACGGGACTATTAGATTGCTTGTAACACTTGCCGGGGAGAGGGTTTTGAAGTGCGATACACAGATTGGATATCTTCACAGGGCTTTTGAGAAGATGTCTGAGGCAAATGTCTGGCAGGCAATATTTCCATATACAGACAGGCTCAATTATGTAAGCCCACTTATGAACAATGTTGGATATGCGCAGGCAGTGGAGAAATTGATAGGTATTGAGATACCTGAGAGGACAAAGTATATTCGCGTGCTCATCTGTGAATTATCTAGAATTGCAGATCACCTTACCTGTATCGCCGCCGCATCTATGGAACTCGGGGCTTTTACCGTTTTTCTATATTGTATGGAGGCAAGAGACCTAATATGGGATAGGATTGAGGAGCTGAGCGGTGCCAGAGTAACACCAGCCTATGTCAGAATAGGAGGTCTTGCAAGAGACCTGCCAGAGGGATTTTGTGAGCGGACGATGGGGATTTTACCAAAGATAGAGAAGTTGATAAAAGACATTGACGACCTGTTGACAGATAATCCTATTTTTATTGAGCGAAATAGAGATGTAGGTAAGATTTCACCCTCTGATGCAATTGAGATTGGATTTACCGGTCCCTGTCTCAGGTCAACGGGTGTGAAACACGATTTGAGAAAGAGATCGCCTTATCTGATTTATGACAGATTGGAATTTGATATTCCGGTTGGGACAAAGGGGGATAATTATGATAGATATATGGTCAGAATGGAGGAGATGCGACAGTCAATAAGGATTATCAGGCAGGTAATTAGGGATATGCCAGATGGAAAAATAAATATAGATGATACTATGTATATCCTCCCTCCAAAAGAGGAGGTCTATAATACAATAGAAGGTGTTGTAAATCACTTCAAACTTATTATAGATGGGATTCAGGTCCCAGCAGGTGAGATATACGATTGTACTGAGGCGGCAAATGGTGAGCTCGGCTTCTATCTCGTCTCTGATGGGGGAGGTAAACCGATTAAGTGCAGGGTGAGGTCCCCATCCTTTGCCCTGATGCAGGGGCTTGAGAAGATGATAGTTGGTTCATATCTGGCAGATATTATTCCAACATTCGGTTCAATAAATATGATAGGGGGGGAGTGTGATAGATAGATGAAGGAAGTTCGGTTTAAGATTGATGGGAAGGAAGTAACTGCCTTAGAGGGGACCAATCTTATAGAGGCGGCAAAGCAGATTGGTGTGGAGATTCCTCACTTCTGCTATCACAGGCATCTATCAATCGCTGCAAATTGCAGGATGTGTCTTGTAGAGGTAAAGAACAGTCCGAAGTTACTTCCAGCCTGTCAGACCCGAGTCGCTGAAGGTATGGAGGTCTTTACAAATACTGAGAGGGTAAAGAGGAATCAGGCGGCTATAATGGAATTTCTATTTATAAATCATCCGGTAGATTGCCCCATCTGTGATCAGGCGGGTGAGTGCTATCTGCAAGAATATTATATGAAGTATGATAGGACACTCAGCCGATATAGAGAGGAGAAGAATAAGAAGCGAAAGGCATTTCTGATTGGCCCACGGGTAATCTATGATGCTGAGAGATGTATTCTATGTACAAGATGTGTTAGATTTATGGAGGAGGAGATAAAGAGGGCCGTACTCGGAGTCAAATATCGCGGCGATAAGGGTTTTATTACTACCTTTCAGGATAAGCCCTTTGATGATTCATATTCTATCAATACTGCTGATATATGTCCTGTTGGGGCACTCACCAGTGTAGATTTTAGATTTAAAGTAAGGGTCTGGGAGCTCACAAATACAGATAGTATATGCTGGGGCTGTTCCAGAAACTGCTCAATAAAGGTCTGTCATAAGAATAATCAGGTCTACAGATTTCTCCCTCGCGAAAATCCCATTATAAATAAATACTATATGTGTGATGAAGGCAGGCTCAGCTACAAATTAATACATACAGATAGACTCAATAATGCCCTCAGGAGAGGAAATGCTGTGGATATAGAGAGCGCTATCTCACTTGTGAGTGAAATAGTTGAGAGTGACCCCAAGAATATCTCTATAGTCCTCTCCCCGTCAATTGGCAACGAGGCAATATATCTGATTGGAAGACTTGTAAAAGATATACTAAAGGTTGAAAATCTCTACTTTGTACAGAGTAATATATGGGAAGAGGATGGTATCCTCAAGAGCAGGATACGGGATTTCAATTACTATGGATTTCAGAGAATAATTAAGGCTATGGGACTGGAGGTAGTTGAATTAAAGACGGATTTGCAATTAAAGAAGACGGTCATTCTGTTCGGCGCAAATATGAGAGATGAATACAGGGAGATATTAAAGAGAAAGAAGGTAATTGTCTTTGATACCCATCTGGATGACTTTGTAAACTCATCTGAGTTGTCTATCCCAATTGCTACGATATTCGAGGAGAGCGGAACAGTGATAAACTCTGATGGAATTTTACAGAAGTATAATAAGGCTATTGAGGGGCAGTCTCTGCCGTTAATATTCTATCTCAAAAATATCCTCTCTGAATTGGACGACGGATATCTATTTGGGAGTGCTGGATCCATATTTGACAACTTCGTAGGTGACTTATTGGGTGTTAAAGGTATAAAGTTTGAAGAGATTCCATCTCTGGGGATAAAGGTATGATTTCAGTATTGATTGAGATTTTGAAGGTAGCAATTCTACTTGCAGTTGCACTTACAGCAGGTGCTGTGCTCTCCTGGGTAGAGCGAAGGATGTCTGCCATCATTCAGGATAGACTCGGTCCAAATAGGGCAAATATTATTTTATCTGGTAAAAATATTACATTGGGTGGACTTTTGCATCCAGTTGCTGATGGTCTGAAACTCCTGTTTAAGGAAGACTTTATGCCGGAAGGGGCAAACAGGATACTATTTGTCCTCGCCCCCTTTATTGGAATGTTCTTTGTCCTGATGGGGTTTGCTTCTATCCCTGTTGCAGGCTCGCTTTCAGTTGGTGGGCTTGAAATCCGATTTCACTTCTTTGATTTCAATATAGGGATATTGTATCTCTTTGCAGTCACCTCGCTCTCAATCTTTGGCACAATTTTAGGTGGTTATAGTTCAAATAATAAATGGGCACTTTTAGGTGGAGTAAGGGCGGCTGCCCAGTTAATAAGTTATGAGACGGTGATAGGACTTGTGATATTATCAATGGCTATATATTTCAATTCACTCTCCACAACAGAGATAATACAGAAGCAGGATTCATTATTGCTTGGATTTTTACCAAACTGGGGTATATTTGCACAACCAATCTCCTTTGTTCTCATGTTTATAGCATTACTCGCTGAGGGGAAGAGGGCTCCATTTGATATACCGGAAGGTGAATCCGAGATAATTGGTTACTTTATAGAGTATTCAGGGCTGAAGTTTGCGATGTTCTTCCTGACAGAATTTATTGAGGTAGCACTCATTGGCTGCATCGTAACACTTCTCTTCTTGGGTGGATATAATCTTCCTTATCTTAAGACAGAGGATTACATCCTTGCAGTTCCATCGGTCTTCTTTATTGCTGGTCTATTCCCTCTTCTTTTATCATACTTTGCCCTGAAATATCATAAATCATATTCCTTCTTTATAATTTTATCGTCAGCAGGTATATCTCTTATTCTCCTCTCTATAATCTCTATCTTCTTACCGCATGGTTCAATAGTCACAGAGATATTCATAAGAATCGCACAGATTACTGTCTTTGTATTTAAGACAGCAATTGTTATATTCCTGATGTTTCTGATCAGGTGGACATTGCCGAGATATAGATTTGACCAGCTCTTAAGGATTGGATGGTTAAATCTGGTACCACTTTCAATATTAAATGTCTTATTGACTGGATTACTTATACTATGAATGGCTTTATTGCGATATTAAAAGGTCTGAAAGTCACATTCAGCCACTTTATTTCTAATATCCTTTTTGGCAAGAAAGGTAATATAGTAACCGTTGAATATCCAGATGAGAGGCTCAAATACGGGCCCAATTTCAGAGGTGTGCATAGGTTATTATTGAGAGAGGATGGTACCCCAAGATGCGTTGCCTGTTATATGTGTCAGACAATCTGTCCGGCGCTCTGTATCAAGATTACTGCCACAGAGAGACCGGGTGGCCATCCAATGGAAAAGATGCCGGCCGAATTTATCATAAATGAACTTAGATGTGTGGTATGTGGACTATGTGTGGAGGCCTGTCCTGAAGATGCGATTCGTATGGATTCGGGTATTCATATGCCCCCATATACAGAAAGGGAAAAATTTATACTCAATTCAAAGATATTGCACTCCATCAAAGGATATCAGGATAGAAGATGAAGAGGTATCTCTTTGTTCTGCTCGCTGTGGTGATATCTGTCTTATTGGTGACATTCCTGATTAAACGAGGGGGAGAGAGAGGGAGTGAGCAGGGAGATTTCAGTGAGAAGTTAGATTACAAAAGGCAGTTAGATCCAGAAGTTTCAATGGATAAGGAGAGGATTGAGCGGCTCAATCTCGCCCTAAAGAATATTAAGAAACTACCTTTTGATATAACACAGCATAAAAAAGGCAATAAGACAGAAGAGGAGAGTGGATTGCTCATCGGATTGGTAGTTGATGACGAGAGGAATCCTCTAAAAGGCTGTATAGTAACATTAAAGGGAGATGGGCAGCCTTTTACCTCCGCCAGAAGGTCTGATATAAGTGGTAAATTTTTCTTTGATAAGATATCGGTCGGGGAGTACAGGGTAGATGTTCAGTGTAGTGAAGGGAGGGCAGAGCGGAGTGGTATCAGGGTTGAAAAGGATAAGATATCAAATATAGAGATAGTCCTTTCAAAGACTGAAAAAGGGATGGTCTCTACAGTCTATGGCAATGTCATTGATTTTACAACAAGGAATCCCGTTGAGGGGGCGATGATATATTTCAGTGGAAAGGAAGAGAGGAGCTCTCAGGTTCCCACCGATACTCTCGGGAGATTTACACTCAGTATCAATGGGTCTCAAAAGGGGAATATCATTATTGAAAAGGAAGGGTATGTAAAAAAGGTAATTGATCTTGATATAAAAGAGAGGGAGATCAATCTGAATAATATAACTATTGTCAAAGGCAATATAAAAGACGATGGCCGAAAATATCAGGGGATAGGTGCTGCACTTATAGAGAAGAATGGGGAATTCGTGGTGACTCAGGTCTTTGAAAATACCCCTGCGGCGAATGCCGGACTCCAGAAAGATGACAGGATATATCAGATAAATGGAAATGATATTAGTTCTCTCAGGCTCGATGAGGTAATAGCACTTATTAGAGGGGATGAACGGACTAATGTAATTCTTACAATTAAGCGCGGGGATGAGATAAAAAATATCCAGATTGTAAGAGAGACGATTGAGATTAAGTAGTCCATATTCCATAGTTCATATACCACAGACACCAGTCAACTAATAGAAATAGGAAGTATAAGATGGGAATGGTCCAGAAGATTTTATTCTACAATCGTGCAACCGCAACCAGAGGATTCCTCTTCTTTTATTTTACCTGAGTCTAAAGAAATTATATCCCTAATAATTACACCTGTATCGGCAATTGCATCTCTATTCTCCTGAACATCGTAAGAGAGTATGTCCTCGGTTGCATCTGTTGTATCTGCCTCAATTGTATCTATTATGGCATCCTCAGAGATTGTATCTAACTCAGTTGTATCGGATGTATTTGCGTCCTCCTCTTCAAGGATGGTGATATTTATACTTGCTGTCCCTATTCTCTTCTGATTCTCGTCGTAACCATCGGCAATTATCTTTCTGTTGCCAATTACATTGAATTTATATGTCACTTCATAGTTTGAAGTTTTATCTGAAGAGGTAGCAAATTTATATATGTCGGCTGTGTAAATTATGGTCTTTACTGACTCAGGTGCCTCTACCCTGAAAGTGACAGGGTTGTGAACAGTTGCATTGTCTGCTGGACTCAAAAATTTTATGTTTACACAATCTACATCGCAACTTGTGAAGTTTTCATCTCCATTGCATTCTCCATCTCCACAGGTTGGTGCAGGTTTGACCTTAATTGAAATCGTTTGAGCACCAACTCTCTTACCATTGCTATTAATCCCCTCTGCGAGAATCTTCCTTAAGCCGAGTGTATTAAAGGTATATTCAACGGCAAAATTGGTCCCAGGTTTTGTAGATGTCCCAAAGAGATATCCATCGGCATAATAATTTATCTTAATTATATTTGCATCAGCCTCAACCTTAAATAATACTGGATTTAACACCTCATCCCCATCCGATGGGGTAATAAAGTTAATCATCAGACAATCTGATGGGCAGGTTGTATAACTCTCATCCCCTCCACAATATCCATCACCACATACATCTTCATAAAGGTATGTAAGTTTTCTCAGGTCATCAAGAGTTCCATCAAATATATCTCTATCTACATTTCCACTGATTCCGGAGACTGTTCCACTACTTGTCCACTGCCAGAATGTCCATTTTGTCCATGGGTCGGGTGTGATTGGACAGAAGGATGTATCCTGATAATCGTGGTACCATGGTAGCCAGAGTAGATATTCTCCAAATGCGGTGCTCTTTACATTGTCCTTCCAGAAGTAGTATCCTGAATAGATTATTGGTTTTACCCCGAGAGCGCTCTCAATATGATTTATCCACTTTCCAACCTGATTTGCTACTTCTGTAGGGGAGAGATTCCCTGTGTTTTCCACATCTATTACTGGAGGCAGATCACCCTTTTCAAGCGGTCCCATCTTATCCAGTAATAGTTGAGCCTGCTGAACCGCATCCAGATTCGGTCTGAAGAATTGATATGCACCTCTTATAATTCCGGCATTCTTTGCGCCAGACCAGTTCTGTGCAAACTTGCTATCAATGTAATTAAGCCCGTCACTTACTCTAATGAATGCATATTTGTGCCCTTCCGCTGCTACCTTATACCAGTCAATATTCCCCTGATAATAAGAGACATCTATCCCGTGGACAATCTTATTCCTGTCTGTAATACAGGATTTGACCTCAAATGGGAGTTGACTATGGAGCCTATCTTCCGGGGGCTCTCCCTCACAGGAATTAAATATTATCAATATAAAAGCAAATAAAAGGGGAAGAAAATAATATCTCTCTGGTTTCATAAACACCTCTTAAAAATACAAGATATACTATATCCTTTCTAATACTGTGATGTCAATCAGAAATCATTTGAAAAAAATTTGAGGCATAACCAGTATTGGGTATCATTTATTAGCCGGGTGTAATTTCAAAACAGAATTGCAACTATTTTTTGACAATGATGTAAATAATGTATAAAATGATTTAATTATGGAGGTGTGTGATGAAAAGAAACTGTTTTGGAATTTTAATTTTTAGTATGTTTCTCTTCTTATATTCCTGTACTGTCTCCATTGATGGGGCGCCCTGTGACCCCAAACTAAATAACTGTCCATCCGGACAATACTGTTCAGCCGAAGGGATATGTAAGCGAGGAAATCCAGAGATAAGGGATATAAATACCTCTGATAATTCAATCTCAGATGCAGAGACCGTTAGGGATATTGTGGATGATGCCATTGATACTTCGGATGTTTTGATTGAGCCAGATGGCGACATTATATCTATTGATGTAGAAGATGCGGCTCCAGATGTTATTCCGGATGCTATTTGTATTGATGAGTGTCAGGTAGATAAATGTAAAGATAATAATATATTGTTGGTATGCAAAGATTGGGATGGGGATGGATGTAAAGAATACAGAGAAGTAGGATGTGGACAGAATTCATTCTGCTCAAATAATATCTGCCTCTGTCAGACTCCATATAAGGATTGCAACAACGATATGAGTGATGGTTGTGAGACCAATTCAGATACAGACAATCAACATTGTGGCTTCTGTTCAAATGACTGTGGAGCAAACTCTCTGTGCAATAGTGGGAATTGTGGTTGTATTGATGGATATAAGAATTGTAATGGCAGATGGTCTGACGGATGTGAGGTTGATTTAAATAATGATCCTGAAAATTGTGGTGAGTGTGGCAGGGATTGTGGTGTGAATACTATCTGTGATAGTAAGGTCTGTAAGTGTAGGGCTGGATATGGGGATTGTCAGCCTCAAGAGTTGGGTTGTGAGACAGATTTTAATTCACCAGCCTCCTGTGGAGTGGATTGTTTGAATCTCACCAATTGTGGACAGAATTCTATATGTAATAATGGATTCTGTGGATGTAAAGAGGGCTATGCCAACTGTCTGAATGGCTGGACAGATGGTTGTGAGGTGCATATCTATTATGATTTAAATAACTGTGGTGAGTGTAATAAAAAGTGTACGCCTCAACATGTATTTAATCCTTTATGCAATAAGGGGAATTGTGAGTATGATTTATGCAGACAGTATTACTATGATAAAGATGGGAATAAAGAGAATGGGTGTGAGTACTGGAGCAACTTCCCGAAGAGATATAATCTACCTTCAGAGGGATCCACCCCTTCTGTGGTAATCAGACATATAAATGGATATATAATAGCGGCAAATTCTGATTATGGGATATGGGTATTTAATATAGATAATAACGGAGAGATCCTGTGGCAAAAATATATTCAACTCTATGGTAATGCGGTGATAAAAAGTGGAGTGAGAGTTGTGGATACTAATGGTGCCCTTACAGGCTATGCATTTGCTGGAAATATAACAAATGGAAATAGGACAGATATATTTGTATTTGTAATAAAAACAGATGGGAGCAGTGTCTCTGGTAAGGCTTTTTACAGAAGTGCTTCTCTGGATAGTTTTGATGTAATGAAGATAGGTTATAATAACATTAGTTCAAAATATATTATTGCAGGGGCATTTAATCAACAACCGGCGATTCTTGTGTTGAACTCTGATTTGACATTGAACAAAGCGAATTTCTATCAACAGAAGAATCTACCAATATATGGAAGGTTTAATTCATTTGATTTTGATGGTGGCGGATTATCTCTGACAGGTGAGATGAGATATCAGAATCAGGATATGCAATCGCTATTGGTATTGATGTCCGGGGATGGAGATATTGATAAGCAGAATTATTTTGGAGTAGCGAACATCTCTTATTATGGGCTTGATATAAACAGGATAAATAATACTCTGGTAATTATTGGAAGGGCAGTTGACCAATCTCAAATGTCTTCCGGCCTTTTAGAGATATTCGATTTATCTACAGATAAATATCAATCAGTCTCGCTCATTAATCTGGTGGATGGAAGCTCTAATAAATTGTTTACAGAATTTGTAAGGATTTACGGGATTCCGAATATTGCAGATACGATAATAATAGGTGGAAGTATAAAATTTGCTGATGGTGATACTGATATGATAATGGCAAAAATGACTTCAACCGGAGGTGGTTTAAGTCAGGTCGCAATAGGTGGAGATAAGGTTGAATTTATAACAGACTTTACAGTTGAGAATGCCTCTGCATTAATTGTTGGTCCAACAAAATCTTATTTAAATTATAATGAGGTGATGGCAGTAAAGCTCAATCTGAGCGATCTTACCATCCCTGATGCGGTCTGCAATAAATCATTTATTCGTAGCTATTTTAGTAAGACGACTCCTATTGCAATTCCTTCTGATATTCCGGTTCCCAAACTTGAGAAGAATGATATAAACAATGTCTCTCAAGAAGATATTATTTTTAAGAAATTTGATAATATAAATGGAGGGACGAATAATATCTGCTCTCCTATTGTGGGACCATAGTCAAATCTCGCTTACTCAAATAGTGATTTAATATTTGCAATTAAGGTATCTTATGCTAAAGATAAATATTTATTATGGGAGATATAAAGATTCCAGATAAAGTCTGTCTTATTGTGAGTATTTTGTATAGTGATGAAAAGATTCTGTATGAGGCATTAAATGCCTTAAATTCAGAGTTATGCAGTGGGTTTTTGTTAGACTATATTGGCAGGTTTGATTTTACCCATTATTATGATGAGGAGATTGGCACTCCCATCTTCAGGAGATTCTGGAGGGCTGAAAAACTCTTCCCGAGGGATAGTCTATCAGACATCAAGAATAAGACTAATGATATAGAGAAGAGATTCATAGTTAATAATAAGCGTCGCTTTAATCTGGACCCGGGTCTTTTATCCGCAGAGAATTTTATACTTGCCACCACAAAGAATTATACTCACAGGATCTATCTTAAAGATGGAATCTATGCAGACCTCACATTGATATATAAAGATAAGGAGTTTAAGCCACTTGAATGGACTTATCCAGATTATGCATCCATTGAGATAAGGGAATTATTAAGGAATGAACGTAGTAAATATTTACTTAAATTGAGAGGTAGCTAGAGATGCCGGTTATGAGTATGACAGGATATGGCTCTGAGATTACAAAAGATGGATATATGGTTGAGATTCGTTCACTAAATAGTAGATATCTGGATATAAATATAAAAATGCCTCAGGAACTCTATCCCTATGAAAGTGACTTCAGAAAGATTATTAAAGACCATTTTTTGCGAGGGAACATTGAGGTAAATATTTCAAGAAGACAGATAGAGAATCCGGCCATTGTCCCCAAATTGAATCGTCCTTACGCAATCCATTATATTAACATACTCAAAGAGATATCTTCTCTGAGTGGTGGTGGGAGTATAGATTATTCATCGCTTTTACAGATAAAAGATATTATTTATACAGATGTAGATGAGTCCGGGATGAAAGGTATAATAGCAAATATTGCTGAGTCAATTGAAAAAGTCTGCATTATGGTGCTGAATATGCGTAAGGTTGAGGGGGAATCACTTTTACATTCGCTTCTGGACGGTGTAAAAGCCCTGAGAAGGGTTTGTGAGCAGATAAGTGAATATTCTGATAGACAGCTTGAACTTACAAGGGAGAATCTCAAAAAGAAGATAAATGATTTGATTTCTGATTCCTCATTTGATAGAAACAGATTTGAGGAGGAGATCCTTTATTATGTAAACAGAATGGATATCTCTGAGGAGATTGAAAGGTTGTTGAGCCATATGAGCCAGTTTGAGGATCTATTAAATGGGAATGGCGAGGTAGGTAGAAGATTAGATTTCCTCTGTCAGGAGGTTCTGAGGGAGTTAAATACGATAGGCTCAAAGGCTACAATCATAGGGGTAAAGAGGCTTGTCATATCTGGCAAAGATATTATTGAGAAGTTGCGAGAACAGGTACAGAATATCGAATAGGCATTTATGTCGGGATATTGTTTTAGATTTTTGATATATAGGAGAATTGACATATTATGAAATCTGATAAAAAGGGCATATTGGTTGTTCTATCTGCGGTATCTGGTGCAGGGAAGACAACTGTTACCAATCTTCTCTTAAAGAGAGATAGTAATTTTGTAAGGTCTATCTCTTTTACAACTCGAAAGAGACATAACAATGAGAGAGATGGGGTGGATTATTTCTTCGTTGACCAGAAGGAATTTGATGAGATGATCAAGAATGAGATGTTCCTTGAATATCAGATTGTGCATTCACACTATTATGGTACACCAAAAAGATATGTCTTTGACAGACTTAAAAATGGAAAGAATGTAATGCTTGTAATAGATACAAAAGGTGGATTAAATATTAAGAGGATGTTCCCTGATGCTGTCCTTATTTTCCTGTTGCCACCCTCATTAAAGGAGCTAATGAATAGACTGAAGATCAGGGGGAGGGAATCTGCTGAGGAGAGAGAGAAGAGAATACAGAACGGTAAGGAGGAGCTGAGAGATGCACTCAATTACGACTATATTGTAGTCAATAATAAAGTGGAGGATGCGGTTGAGGATATCCGTGCTATTGTCAGGGCAAATAGACTGAGTGTAAATAGGAATAAAGAGAAGATTATCAGGATAATGAAGGAGTATGATTTATGAAAAGGATGGTATTCTTTGTATTTTTCTTGCTTATATTAAATTCAGCCAATGCGAATCTTCTGGGGATACTGGGAGATGAACAGGAAGCGTATTCTTTGAAGGAGATGAAATATTTCAACTGGACGGTGCTGCATATTGTAGAAAATTATGTGGACCAGAAGAGGATAAATCCGTATGAGATGTTTAAGGCGGCATTGAGAGGGATTGAAAAGGCAGTCCCTGAGTTGGTTATAAAGTTGAATGAAGAGACATATGAACTTGATATCACTATGGGTGATAAGCATATGAATCTAAAATTCAAAAAGCCTTCCCTTATATGGGAGAATACTATCCTTCTTAAGACAGTCTTTGATTTTATAGATGAGAATATCAAAAATAGAAAGAGATTATACGAAGTTGAATTTAGCGCAATCAATGAGATGCTCTCAGAACTTGACCCTCACAGCAATTTTATGAATGCCTCACAGTGCAATGAGTTAAGGATATCCACGGCTGGTAAATTTGGTGGCCTCGGGATTATAATTCAATCTAAAAATGGCTATATTACTGTCGTATCACCACTTAAAGGAACACCTGCTCATAAGGCTGGGATAAAATCTGGGGATAGAATAATAAGGATTGATGATGAGTCTGCTGTAAATATGACACTTGATGAAGCAGTCAATAGACTTAGAGGTGAGCCAGGGACAAAGGTTACTATATATGTGATGAGAGAGGGGTGGACAGAACCGAGGAAGATGGTCCTGATAAGGGAGGAGATCAAGACGAGAGAAGTTGACAAACTCCTTTTGTATGATGAGAAGAAGAGGCATAAGGTGGCATATATTAAAATCAATGGTTTTAGTGAAGAAACCTATGATGATGTCAGAAATGCATATAGGTCATTAAAGGATGAGGCTAAAGGCTCCCTGAGTGGTGTTATAATAGATTTGAGAGATAATCCGGGCGGACTGCTGGATGCCTCTGTCAAGGTCTCAGATATATTTTTAAAGAGTGGACTGATTGTTTCCACTCAGGCGAAGGATGGGGAGAAGGTAGAAGAGAAAAAGGCATATGAAGATAAGAATGATGTGGATATACCACTGGCAGTACTCATCAATAGGGGCTCTGCCTCCGCATCTGAGATTGTAGCCGGCGCATTAAAAGACAATAACAGGGCAATTATCGTCGGGCAGACCTCGTTTGGAAAGGGGTCTGTTCAGATATTATATGATAGGGCCGCATCAAGTGATGAACTGGAGGGGCTGAAGAATTACAAACTTTCGCAATCTCCCAGAGATTGCCTTAAACTTACTATTGCAGAGTATATGACACCGAGAAATATCTCAATACAATCAATTGGTATCGTTCCTGATGTATATCTGGTTCCACAGGTTGTGCAGAAATATTCAATGAATATGTACTATTTCCCGAGATACTCCTCAGAGGTCAAACTTGAAAAACATCTGGAGAGCTCCCGTCCTCCCGAGGATAAGCCATTTGTTATCTTACCATATGTCTATAACAAGGATGACAATGAAGAGGAGGATGAAGACGGGCCATATAACAAGGATATAAAAGAAGATTTTGAGATGAAGTTTGCAAAGGAGATTCTCATAAATGGTAATAGCAACAATAGATTGAAATTAATTGAGACTGCGCAGAAGATGCGGGAGAGTTATTATGATGCTGAAAATAAAAAATTTATGGATATACTAAAACAGAGGGGCATTGATTTTACAAATGGTGAGAACAAATCTATTGATGTAGAGATGTCAGTAGCATATAAACAGATAGTGTATAAGAATCAGGAGAAGAAGGATTCTTCAAAGAAGGAGGATAAGACAATTGAGAAGACCGAAATGATAAACTCTGAGATCTTAAAGGCGGGGAATGATTATTTTATCAACTTTAAGTTAAAGAACAGGACAGATAGCCCTATATACAGATTGAGTGGTATTATAGAATCTCAGGACCCTGTCCTCAATGGAAAGGAGATCTTCTGGGGTTATATTCCTCCACAGGGTGTTCGTGAATATGATGTAATGGTTAAATTCTCCAAATCATTCCCCAGAGTAGCGATTCCGTACAGGGTTAGATTATTGATTAATGGAAAGTATCTGGATAAGAGCTTTGAGAGGGTTTTAAAGGTAGATAGCATTCCACAACCGCGCTATGTCTTTTCATATCATATCTCTGATAGCGGTGAGAATGGCAATATGAACGGAAAGATAGAGAAGGGGGAGACAGTCAAAATCCATGTTGAGGTAAAAAATACAGGAGATGGAGATGCCTTAAATGCCAGGGTCTCTTTACAAAATCAGTCCGGTAAGGCAGTCTTCTTAAAAAATGGGATGTGCACATTTGCGAAGATAAAGAAGGGGGAGAGTGATATCTGTGACCTCCAATTCTCCTTAAAGGATAAACCAGAATCAGATTTGAAATTTAAGCTTTATGTAACAGATGATGTCTTTTATGAAGAATCTTCTGTTGTATTGAATCTCCCTTTTGGTGCACCATTACGAAATCTGGCTACATCAAAGTTTGACCCGCCGATCATTAAGGTGATCTCTGCACCCGAGCAGGAGGTAATTGATAGAAAGATGGCGAATATTGTATTTTCCGTCTTCAATTTGAAAGGAGAAGAGGATATATATATTAGAGTAAATGACAATAAGGCATTTTATCTAAAAAATTCTAATAAGAAGGATTCTATTGAAAATATAAAGGCTGAACTCCCGCTTAAGGAAGGATTCAATAATGTCTATATATTTGTGAGGATGAGTGAAGAGCAGTATGTATATAAGAGAGTTGTGATTACCACACCCAAAAAGTTTGAACAGAATGATATAATAGCAGGACAGAACTGATATCTACTCAGTTTCTTTTCACACATCTGTCCACAATAAATTTTAATTTAAGTCTCAGAGATATTGAAATTCATATGAATATATGTCGTAGTAGTTTCTACTAATTCTACAAATATTATTAGACAAGACACTACCTGACTTTTCTAACTGGGGTTTATTATACAAAATTTTGTGGGAATGGCCCTGAAACTTAAAGAGAGAAAAAGATGATTGCTATGATTGGGAGTTCTATTATATAGTTTGTCTTTGTGAAAATTGTGAATGGCATTGTTCCTTTACAGATTGCTGGCATCATCTGTGTCCCGATGCTGGTGAGTGAGAATTTTAATTGTTTTGAAAAAAATAATATTTGCAGACAAAGTCCGCCTTTTGATGTTGAATTTTCTTGAATATATAAATGGGTTTTAATATAAGTATATTCAATATATACCTTTTCCAAAGGAGAGTTGTTATGCCATTAAAGAAGGAGGTTCTGGAGTTTATTAGAAAGGATTCTCTGGAGAGATTTTTGAGGTATGTGAAGGTCTATACTACCAGTAATGAGGAGAGTAATACAAACCCATCTTCAAAGAATCAATTTGACCTTGCAAATCTCATAAGAGATGAGTTCTCCGCGCTTGGTGTTAAAGCGGAGGTGGATGAATTCTGTTATCTCTACGCCACACTCCCCGCCAGCAATGGTGTAAATGTCCCACCAATCAGCTTTATTGCCCATCTGGATACTTCACCGGCAGTTTCAGGGGAGAATGTGAAACCAGTAATTCATAAAAATTACAATGGTGGTGAAATAACATTTGCTGATAACCCAAATATGGTATTGGCACCAAAAGACTCACCTGAACTTCTGGAATTTGTAGGGAAAGATATTATTACAGCCTCTGGCAACACTTTGCTTGGTGCGGATGATAAGGCTGGGATTGCAGAGATTGTGAGTATGATTGCCGCCTTCATTAAATTTCCAGAGCTTAAACACCCAGAGATAAGGGTATGTCTTACGCCGGATGAGGAGATTGGATCTGGTACTGCAAAGATTGATATCAATAAACTCGGGAAGGTTGCATATACTTTTGATGGTGGGATGATTGGTGAGATTGAGAATGAATGCTTTGATGCAATGGGTGCAAAGATTAAATTTTTGGGTCTAAATGTCCATCCGGGATATGCGAAGAATAAAATGATAAATGCGGCGGCTATAGCTGCAAGATATTATGCAATGCTACCCGAATACGAAACACCTGAGAGGACTGAGCAGAGAGAGGGCTTCTTCCATCTCTTAAAAATCTCTGGTGATGAGAGTGAGGCGACTCTGCAATTTATAATTCGTGATTTTGAGCATTCAAGGAATGAGAAGAGGGTAGAACTCTTAAATTCTCTTAAAGACTTCTTTGAGAAAAAATATCCAGGGCTCAGGATTGACATTGAGATAAAGGAACAATATCGAAATTTCAAAGAGGTGCTGGATAAAACCCCGGAGGTAACTGACTTTGCCATAAAGGCAATAGAGATGGCAGGGATAAAACCTATAAGAAGGGCGATAAGAGGTGGAACGGATGGGGCAAGGTTGAGCTTTATGGGTATTCCAACTCCAAATATATTCGCTGGCGGACTTCTATTTCATTCAAAAAAGGAATGGATACCTGTTGAGGCATTTGAGAAGGCTATTGAAGTGGGTATCTATCTCTGTCAGCTCTGGGCGGAGAGGAGTTAGACTGATAAAAGGTCAGAGAAAAGAGTTTTGGGATAGGCGGAGAATCCATTCGTGCTGGATGAAGATGGGGAAAAGGATACTCAGAGCAGATAATGACTCCCTGGCTACTTCCTTACCGGATGGGCAGATATATTGGTGTTATAAAATAAGGAGATAGTATGGAACTTCTTCCCTGTAGAGTTTGTAAAAAAGAGGTCTCAACAGAGGCAATTACCTGTCCTCATTGTGGTGTTCCAAGACCAGCAAATCATCTCTATAATGGCACAGGTATGGATTATAGGTCCAGTATTGAATTATTTGGCTATCCTCTTATTCATATTGCATATGGCAAAGACAGAAACGGACAGTTAAGGGTAGCAAAAGGGATTATCGCTATCGGGCAGTTTGGGATTGGATTGATTACCTTTGCACAATTTGGAGTTGGGATACTATTTGGGTTTGGGCAATTTATTATAGGTATTACAGCCATTGCTCAGGTTGCCATTACACTGCTATTTGGTATGGGACAGGTGGCTACAGGTTATATTGCTATAGGGCAGATTGTTATTGGATATTACGGACTTGCTCAGGCTGGACTCGCAAAATACATATGGACAGCGAAATATAAAGACCCTGAGGCAGTCCTCTTCTTTAATTACTTAAAGGCTATCATTTTAAAATTTCTGGGGTAGATTATATAAATCCTTTGTAAATAGATAAAAAATCTATATTTTATATATTCCAGAAGATGACCTCTTATTATAATAAACTAAATTTAAACTCCTTCTCAGGTTAAAAATTATGCCTGATGAGACCACTTCTAAAAAACTGTAATTTCTATTGAGGATTAAATAAAAAATTTGAGGTATTCCGAGTGTCAATAAATTTTCATTGCTTTTAAAATACTTCTCTTTTTTTTCTAAAGATTATAGAATTTTGAATTATGTATAAGTCTTATTTTATCGCAGGTTGGTTGATAACGACTTAAAGTCATTTCCTTAACTCAAATAAGATAATTCCATTCAGCAGATTACAATATCTAAGGCATCAGAGAGGGAGTATAAGATTTCAGAGACAATCAAAATTTAAAATTGCTATTAGAAGAAAATCTGTGTAAATATTTTTTGGTGATTAATTTATGGGATTGAATAAATTTGTTAATTAATTTAATTTAAGTTTGAATAATTTATTCTTTTAGTGTACAAGGTTCTCCAATCAGAGGAGTTAGATATGTCAGAAGAAAACAAACAATTAGAAAATGAAAAGCAGAAAAACCCTTTAATGGAGATTGTACAACCCTTTGTAGACCTTATCCACGCCCCACGAGCATTATGGGGAGTAAATCTTGCATATACACTTGAAGGCTTTGCATATTTCGGGATACTCACATATCTGGCGATGTATTTTTCAGACTTTGTATTTAAGGTAGTTGAACACGCTGATGTCTGGTCACATAATATGGTGATGATTCTGACTGCGGGTATAGCGATTTCAATGGTGATATTGGGATTTGTGCCTGATAAGATTGGGGTTAGAAAGGCTCTGATCCTCTCATTCTCATTGCTACTGGTCGGCAGGTTCTTTATTTCCGGGGCACATAGCCTTTTTGGATTTAATCCCTCCGGACTCTGGTCGCCTCTACATCTGACTGTAATGCTCGGCATTCTTATTGTTTTGATTGGGTATGGGATGTATCAGCCCGCCGCATATGCCGCTGTAAGGCAATTTACAACTCCAAAGACGGCATCTATGGGGTATGCGATGCTTTATGCCCTGATGAACGCTGGCTCTTCACTCGTAATGCTCTCATTTTTACTCAGGGATGAAAAGTTTCTCGGGCTCGGGATTGAGGGGACTTTCTGGGTCTATACGGGGATTACAGCGATCTCTTTAATATCCACATACCTTATCCTCTCCAGAAAGACTGTTGAGGAGACTATAAAGAAGGCTAAAGAGGAGACAGAGATAATAAAGGCCGAGGAGAAAAAGAATGGGGAGGCCCCGAGAAATGAGGAGAGAAAGAGAATTGAAGATAAATCCAATGAAAGACTGTACATCCCGGTGACTGTATGGATAATAATTGTTGCCCTTATTGCAACAGCCCTATTTAGACTTCCAGCCCCCGCAAGTTATATTGTCTCTGTCATTATCCTCCTCATTCCGATAATGTTGCTGTTACTGCCAGAGAGTACAAAGAGGCCGGTTCTCAAATGGATAATGGAACATCCACTTTCAAATACAAAATTCTTTGTATTCATCTTCTCACTAATCCCTGTTCAGACACTCTTTACATACAACTGGCTGATACTCCCACAGTATATTTCCAGGGCTTATGCAGGGTGGGTAGGTGAATATTTTGAGATAGCCTCAAATCTGAATCCGATTTTAATATTTGTACTTGTCCCAATTATTACTGCTGCAACAGTAAAGGCAAAGGTTTATAATATGATGATATTGGGAAC
The DNA here is from genome assembly GCA_049969675.1 of Myxococcota bacterium. Taxonomy (GTDB): domain Bacteria; phylum Myxococcota; class SpSt-1050; order SpSt-1050; family SpSt-1050; genus SpSt-1050. The sequence continues at coordinate 33,416 of JBMFOP010000004.1, forward strand.
TCTGGTGATGAGTCTTTCTGCATTTGTACTTGCAATTGACCACAATGTTATTACGCTTGGATTGTATATCCTGATTATGACTGTTGGGGAGGCGATGTGGTCTCCAAGATTTTTACAATATGCAACTGAGATTGCACCAGAGGGGAAGGCGGGTCTGTATCAGGGTGTGGCTCAGCTCCCATGGTTTTTGACAAAATTTCTTGTCCCGCTCCTATATTCGGGCTGGATGATTGAAAAGTACTGTCCGCAAAACGGATGTACATCGCCCGAGAAGATGTGGTTTATATTCGGACTCATAGCCATCGTATCACCTGTCATTCTGATTGTAGGTAAGGGCTGGCTGAGTAAGGATGTAAGTGGAAGATAACAGTTAATCTGACTAACTATTAATTCCATAAAAGGGGAAGATATTCTTTTCATAGAAATTGAGAATCCTCTCTGCCTCTTTTCTTGCAATATCTTTCTCCGGGCCGGATACAAATAGATTCATATCTTTTAGACTACCTAATGTGTGCTCCAGACTACCCATAAATGTTCCACCAAGCATAAGTGAGGAGTAGTCCTCTGTCTCAATCTCATTAATCACTGCCCATGCGAGTGTATATCCGCGTACTATGTTGTCGGGGTTGTAGCCTCCTCCTCCAAATGCAACCAACTTCTTAGAATGCTCTGTTATAATCTTTACAGCTTCAATATATGAATTGTTTGTAAGTCTTAGATGTGTGAGTGGGTCTGTGCTCATCATATCTACACCTATCTGTGCAATGGTGATGTCGGGGTCAAACCTGTTGATTATAGGAGGAAAGATATTCTTAAATAGAAAGAGGAATACCTCATCATCAGAATATCCATTGAGTGGAATATTTAGATTATAGAATCTCCCCTTATCTTCTCCAAGTTCATCTTCAAATCCAGAGAATGGGAATAAGGTCTTCCCTGATTCATGAAATGACATCTTCAATACATCTGGATTTGAATAGAATCCATTCTGTATTCCATCTCCGTGATGGGCATCTATATCAATATAGAATATCCTCTTCTTCTCTCTCAAGAGGAGTTCAATCAATATCCCGATGTCATTTATATAACAAAATCCTGATGCGCGCTCTCTCATCGCATGATGTAGTCCACCCACAGGGACAAATATTCTGTCTGCATCATTAAGTCGTAAAAATGACTCATATGCCATTGCTGAGTGCAAAAGTGCCACATCAAATATCCCCTTAAAGACTGGGTTGTCTGGCAACCCGATTCCGTATTGTAAAAATTCAGCTTCTATCTCGCCAGTATTTGCGATTTTTAATATGTCTGTGTATTTATTGGTGTGAAAGAGTCTTATATGCTCCTCTCTCCCATTATCCTGTAAAATTATCTGATGCTCTCCAATAAGATTTAGCCTGTGAGCGGAGTTAAGAAAGAGTTTGCCCCTATCCAATCTGAATGGATGATTTACTCCATATGAATACCTCTCAAATCTTTCGGAATAAATTATCTTACAAACAGGTTGCATATCAGAATTTTACTTTGAGAGAATATGTGTCCTCATCCAGTTTTGTCTCAATCTTCATATCAATCTTGTAGAATACTCTTAGCATCTTTTTATTGGTTGCCAGAACCTCAGCCTTGAATCCGCTAATCCCTCGCTCCATGGCTATCTGGGCAATATATTTTAGCATATATGTCCCGATTCCACGGTTCTGGTAGTCGTCTCTCACCACAATTGCCACCTCGGCAAAATTATCCGATGGGTCTCTATTGTATCTCACTATTCCGATTATCTCTTCATTCTCCGGGGGGCCTATTATTGCCACAATTGCCATCTCATCCTGATAATCAATATTTACAAGATGCTGAAGTTTCTCATGTGGGAGTGCCTTGAGGTACGAGAAGAATCTAAAATAGATAGTCTCATCAGAAAGTCTATAGAAGAACTCCCTCTCAAGTGGTTCATCTGTCGCCTTAATTGGCCTGAAAAATACGGTGAGATCTCCAAATTTCTTGTATCTCTCATATTGTTGTGGATAGTACTTCCCCATCGGTGTAAGTGGGAGCTGGTCTTTTGGAACATATCTGAGTTCCTTTGCCTCTTCAAGCAACTTATCTCTAAAATCTGGATGGGCAATGGCTATTAATTGCATCGCCCTATCTCTGATATTCTTACCGTGCAGGTATGCAACTCCATATTCGGTGATTACATAATGTACATCGGCTCTTGATGTCACAACTCCAGCACCAGGTGGGAGTTTTGATACAATCCTTGAGACGGTTCCTCCTTTTGCAGTGGATGGCATAACTATAATAGGTTTTCCACCTTTACTTCTGGATGCGCCCCTGATAAAATCCACCTGCCCACCAAATCCAGAATAGAAGTAATATCCGATAGAGTCAGCTACTACCTGTCCGGTGAGGTCAATCTGAATCGCCCCATTTATTGAGACCATCTTATCATTCTGGGCAATGATGAAAGGGTCGTTTGTGTATTCAATAGGATGAAATTCAATTAAGGGGTTGTTATCTACAAATTGATATAACTTTTTAGTTCCCATGCAGAAGGAGGCGATCACTTTATCTCTGTGAATTGTCTTGAGTTTATTTGTGATATTTCCATTCTCTATCAATTCAATAATCCCATCCGAGAACATCTCTGTATGCACACCAAGGTCGTTTTTATTTTTTAATTCGTTTAGTGTCGCATCAGGAATCGTCCCGATGCCTACCTGAATGGTGGAACCATCCTCAATCAACTTTGAGACATTCTTCCCTATTTTGATGGCGATATCATTTGGTTTTGGATGTTTGAGTTCAATAAGCGGTGTGTCTGTCTCTACTATATAATCAATCTGCGAGATATGGATGAATGAATCTCCGAGTGTACGAGGCATCTGACTATTTATCTCTGCGACTACTATCTTTGCATTCTCAGCCGCAGCCTTTACTATATCTACATTTACCCCATAACTACAGAAGCCATATTTGTCCGGGGGCGTCACTGAGATGATTGCAATATCAATCTTGATCCTTTTCTTCTTAAAGAGGTCAGGGATTTCAGAGAGGAAGATGGGTATATAATCGCCCCTACCCTGCTGTATGGCATCCCTGATGGTAGGACCTATAAAAAGTGCACAGTATCTTACATTCTTCTTGAACGGCTCCTCATGATATGGTGTGAGTCCAAGGGTCAGAATATGTAGAATCTCCATATCCTCTGTGTACATAATCTTCTCATTGATCGCCTTAATAATAGTCCTCGGCTCTGCTGCACCGGAGCCCAGAAATAGCCTCATCCCCGGCTTAATTAATTCAGCAATAGTCTCAGCTGATTTGACTTTATCTCTGTATTTTTCAGGCACCATATACTATTCTCCTTTTGGATTCCCTCTGATATTGAATAGGGTATATAACAAAATTCCAAGCGAGATTGATGCCAGCTTGCTTTGCGATGTGTCCCCACGGGATGTTAGAATCAGTGGCACCTTCCCACCTACTACCACACCGGCTATTTTGGCGTGGCTTGAGACTGTTAGAGTCTTGTAAATAATGTTGCCTGCCTCAATATCTGGCATAATCAGTATATCTGCATCTCCCCTGATCTTCCCCTGATATCTCTTCTCCTCAGCAATTCTGGGATTGATGGCTACATCCACGGAGAGTGGGCCCTCAATTATATACTCATTGGTATTGGAGAGTTCATCTGCTATCTCCTTTGCCTCAACAGAGGAAGCGACAGATGGATTTACCTTCTCAACCGCGGATATTATAGCAATCTTTGGGCATCTAATATTGAGGGCATTGGCCACAGATATTGAGTTCTGAATTATCTTCTTCTTTGCGTTCTTATTGGGGGCTGGATTGATCGCTGCATCAGATATAAGGAGTAACTTTGGATATGCTGGAATCTCAAATACACCTACATGTGAGAGAAAGACCTTCTCATCAGGCTTGAGCATTGATTTGGTAGTCTCAATAAATGCCCTCATAATCTGTTCTGTCATTATTGAGCCTTTCATAAGCATATTTACAACCCCATTTTTATAAAGCGACATAGCCTTCTGAACAGGGTCATCAGCGTCAATTATTGCAAAGTTATCATTATCAATGATGATGTCATAATCCCATGCAATCTGAGATATCTCCGCAAAAGGACCAATCAGCAAAAACTTTGCAATCCTGAATCTTCCCTCTGAGTTTGCGAGATTTGCTGCCCCAATTGCCTCTTCATTATTCCCACCCACTATTCCTATACGAGGGCACCCATATTTTGTTGCCACTTCCTTAGCCATAAAGATTATATCATTGATACATCGGGCTGGCATCTGAGGTTTCACTCGCAATACAGGAGTATCAAAGAGCTTAATATCAAGTGTCTTTTTAAGGTTATTGAGATTCCTATAAAAGATCAACTTCTCTTTGGAATAGTCCTTCAGCCTTTCAGGATTTAATCTGGAGAGGATATTTTCAGTGATGAGCAATTCAATGTCAAATGTCTCATTGAAGGAAATCATAGGCGTTTGAAGGTTGATTCTCTCTGAAATGTTCTGAATGATCTCGTTGGACCTGGAGAGCCCGCCTGAGACCGCGATAACAATGGGTAATCCCTTCTCGGATGCCGCTGACATAATAGAACGGGCAATGACGCCAGAGAAGAAATCAATTATCAGGTTTATCTTTTTCTTCTGGGCATCATTTGAACCCATATCTCTAAAGTCTATGAGTGTCTTGAAATCATTGGTACCCGCTAAACTCAATAGCCCACCTTCATTATATGCAAGCCTTTTGAGCTCTTCTATGGAGATTCTACCATTTTTGATCTCATCCAGTAATATCTCAACCGGAATATTTCCAGCCCTATTTGAGCCGGGCATATCAGAGAAGGAATTCAGGACCTCGGTTATCCTCCCCTTGTTATGTCTTGCTGTTGAGATTCCGCCACCAGCGTGAGTGGTAATAAATATCCCATCCTCATAATTTATTCCAATCAATCCGGAGATCAGACGTGCAATACTTCTGTGGTTTAGATAATGAGCACCAGAGCCCTTTCGGAAATATCCATTTACTCCAAGCAGCCTGTTTGAGTCGCCCATCTCATCTGTAGATATTGGGTCTGTGGTGGTGATCAGTATATTCTCCTTTTTTATCCTATCTCTGAGTAATGATGCTATCAGTATCCCGTAATTTGAGGGGTGTTCAATAGGAGATGCTGCTGCATCTTTTACCATCTCTGCATCTACAATAAATGTCCCTCCCGCTGCAGGATGTAGGTATCCACCTTTTACCGCTATCCCATATATCATCTCATTAGAGATTCTATTATTCTGAAGCCAGGTGCGAATCTGATTTGCCCTGAATTCTGCATCAGTATTTTGTTGTACCGGCAGGGGGATATCCTCCTTGATGTACAGTCTCCTTCCAGAGAATGCTGCAACCTTTGTAGATGTGTTTTGAGGAATGATTGCAATAGTTATCTCATTATCAGATATCTGTAAAAGGGAATCTCTCTGATGGGCAGCGAATATCTCAAGGACTTTTGAGGAATTTTCTGGTCTTGAAAGCTGCGAAATCTGCCTGTTGAGTAATGATTCTATTTTTTGCTTTAATTCAAAGTATATAATTTTACTCTCAACCCTCTCAAGGAATTCAAATAATTTTCTTGTAAGATCCGGTGCATATTGAATATCAGTTCTCTCAAGTCTGTTTATTGTCTCCATTATTTCAGAGGGAAGCACTCTATCCATAATAACCTCCTTATAAATACCCTCCCCTGATATATTTTCTGGTTAAGTGATTTAATGGTGAAATACAAACCATCGGCCTGTCTATATAGAGTATAGGTTTCAGGATGTCAATCAATAAAGGCTTGAGTTGAAATAATTACTATTATCTTGATTTGAGTTCTAAGAGTACGAGTTTGGCGATGGCTTTTAATGTCTCAAATACACCGATACCCTTTGAAGCCACTGCCTCAAAGTCGGGGACATTCCTGTAATTGAGTGCCTTTCTGAGCTCGGCAACAGGCATCACATTTGGAAGGTCTCTCTTGTTGTACTGGATAACAAATGGCATTTTGTCAAGGTCAAATCCATGTTCTTTAAGGTTGGTCTTTAGATTATCAAGTGATTCAAGATTTGCCTCCATCCTCTCAATCTGTGAATCCGCAACAAATACCACCCCATCAGCACCTTTTAATATCAGCTTTCTGGAGGCGTCATAAAATACCTGCCCCGGGACCGTGTAGAGATGGAATCTGGTCTTAAAGCCCTTTATATCTCCAAGAGATAGAGGGAGGAAATCAAAGAAGAGTGTCCTCTCTGTCTCTGTAGCAAGAGATATCAGCTTCCCCTTCGCGGCTGGATTGGTCTTTGCATAGATATATTGAAGATTGGTCGTCTTTCCACAAAGTCCTGGCCCATAATAGACAATCTTACAATTTATTTCTCTGGCAGAATAATTTATAAAAGACATATATTAGTACCCTAAATTAGAAATCCCCGAAGAGTTTATCAATATCGCCCTCTGTAATGTCAATGGCGCCCTGCGAATCTTTCTCCTTTTCGGTCTTGGAGAAAATTGCGTCAAATATCTTATTGAGCTCCTCTGTGGACTTCTTAACCTTTAATCTTACAAGACCCTGATTGGTTCTCTTGTCAAAGATTACCACCAGAATCATTCTTGTACCTATCAGTGATATATGAACTGAATCATTATCCCCTTCGTGGAATAACACTGAAAATTCCTTCTCTCCCAGTAGCTTGGCAAGCCCTCCAGTAGCCGCGACATTTCCAGCCGTAAGAGAGGCTAAGGATGTGGTATCCATTCTTGAGACATCTCCAGAAACTGCAATCAACTGCCCATTCTTATCAACTATGAAGACGATCTTTGAATTGGATTCTTTGTATAGTCGGTCACATATAAGCTTTATAGCCTCATATTCCTTTTCGTGTAAAACCAACTGGGGATTAAACATATAAATACCTTATCAATAAGGGTGAAACTTCATAAACTAATTATCAGATTGCCAGATTGAATTCAAGTAAAAAATTAACTTTTTCAACAATTCTAAAATATCACTGCTGTCCAAAACAATCTTCTTTGAGAATTTAACTATTTGTAAAATAAGAATTTTAGATGGGTAAACACATATTTTAAAAGTCAGGTTAGCCCAATGTCCTTTATAATCAATTGAAAGGCTGTCCAACTTAAGTAAGGGCTAATAATCATTAGCCCCTACAATAGCTACATCTGGCACAACAGGTAAGGTTTCATAGGGTTTATTTATCCATTCCCCCAACTCCCTGTATGGTTAATCTATAACCTAAATTGAGCGATTTTTTGTATTGCTGAGGATTGGTAACTTCTACAGAATCAATTTTTTGCCTGAAATTCTCTCTGGATGTGTTAAAGGACTTTATAATAATCTCCCACCTGTTGGGTGATATTGGGCTAAACCCCAGACTGTGTTTTTTGTCAAATCTTCTCAGCAGGTTAACTCAACAGGTGGATTTTTTCATCTAAAAGATCGATTAGATTAGGTATAAGAAAACTCATAGGTGTTTTGTCTAATAATAAATGTTATAATTAACCCGAATAAGGGTTTTCATTATATGTCCATTTAAGCGGCATTGATTTTTGGTCATTGTAGGACTTAATGATTTCACCAGATCTTCAATGTTCTGAATGTCTCTTCATCTCTCTATAATTCTATCTATCTCCGAATTATAAAATTTCACTTCTGAATGTATTTGTGTAATTTGCTTTGCCAACCACTGGGTATTTTGTTTCACCAACTAAAAATGACAATTTATTCTCTTATTGTAGATTGTTGTGAGAAATGACAGGGTGTTTATTCATAGGAAGCCTCCTTACAGGGTTCTCTTTGAAAAATAATCTTACCCTATCAAGATTTTCTTATCTAAAAAAAAATTATTCTGGACAGATGTTGTCCATTAAAAAATGGTTGAACTTAATATATGGATAGAATATTATCCATAAATGTGTATTTTGCCAGAGGGATGTTTATAAGGTTTACACTTCTTATATTTTACCTCTCTTCTGTAATATTCCACAGGAGGGTCAATGAATTTATTGATATCTTTTATAAAAAATATTCTTTTGAGAGCACGAATAGGTTCTTTATTTTCTCTCTTATAATTCCGCTAATAGTGATAATTATCCTCTTCTTTTATAAAGCTCTGAGGAGCGATAAGAGATCTCTAATAATAACACTCTCTCTGGTAATCACCCCTCTATTATTGTTCTATTATATCTTATTTGTATCCAATGTTGAGGCAGTGCACTACTTTCAATATGCAATAATAGCAGTTATGATTTTTAAAATCTCTGATAACCTGTTATATTCCTTTGTCGCCTCTACAATTCTTGGGGTTGTAGATGAGGCATATCAATATTATGTACTTTATGCTGGTGTAAAAGGTCTCTATCTGGACTACAACGATATGCTGTTTAATGTGCATGGGGCGATAATAGGGCTTGTCTTTTATTTAATAGTTACAGAGAATATTTTTAATAGTAGAGTGAGGTCTGGTATTGTGGCAAGATTGGGGGATTCTTTGTAGATTCTGGTATTTTTGAGCTGGTTTGAAATTACTTGACCAGATATATTTATTTGGCTATGTAAAAAGGGACTTTTTTGAAAGGAGTTTAAAATGAATATCCCGAGAGACCTTCTTTACACAAAAGACCACGAATGGGCAAGGGTTGAAGGAAATGTCGCAACTATTGGAATAACAGACCATGCACAGAAGTTGTTAGGAGATATAGTATTCCTTGAGATATCTGAAGTAGGGACATCTGCAAATAAGGGTGAAAAGATTGGGACCATTGAATCTGTAAAGGCGGCATCAGATATATTTTCTCCATTGTCCGGAAAGATTATTGAGGTGAATACTGAACTCTCAGCCGCACCCGATACAGTAAATAAAGACCCTTATGGTGCTGCGTGGATGGCAAAGATAGAGATATCAAATCCCAAAGAGATGGATGAATTGTTAAAGGCTGATGACTATGCAAGGCTAATTGAGGAGGATAAAAATTAATGAAATATCTTCCACATTCAGATAGAGATATTAAGGAGATGCTCGGTGTCCTGAATATCTCTACAATTGATTCACTCTTTGACCCTATACCTGCTGAATATAGGCTCAAGAATCTATTGAATATCCCATCCGGCCTTGATGAGAGAGCACTTGATGAGTTAATTAAATCTATTGCCGATTCAAATACTGCAACTTCATACACATTATTTGCTGGCGGTGGCATTTATAATCATTACATCCCCAAGATTATAGACTCACTGATAATGAGGCAGGAATTTTATACTGCATATACACCTTATCAGCCTGAGATAAGTCAGGGGACATTACAGGCAATATTTGAGTTTCAGACGATGGTGGCATCAATTCTTGGAGTGGATGTGGCGAATGCCTCTATGTATGATGGCTCTACTGCATCTGCAGAGGCAGTCCTTATGGCAAGGAGAAGGGCGTCAAATCCTAAAAAGGTCGTTTTGAGTTCAGCCCTGCACCCTGAATACAGAGCGGTGATTAAGACATATCTCAGACACCTCGGAGATGAGATTGTTGAACTCCCTTATGATGTGAAGAGTGGCAGGACAATTTTTGATGAGAAGTTGATTGATGGTGCTTATGGTGTCGTTCTCCAGTATCCAAATTTCTTTGGTGTCATTGAAGATTTAGAGTCCTTTTCCAGAATCCTCTCTGAAAAGAAGATTCCATTTATATCGGTTACTACTGAACCACTTTCTCTTAATCTGATTAAATCGCCCGGTTCACTCGGGGTGAGCATAGCAGTCGCTGAAGGTCAATCATTTGGCATCCCGATGTCTGCTGGTGGTCCGACTGTTGGATGGTTTGGAGCCAGAAAGGATCTGGTCAGAAGTATGCCGGGTAGACTTGTCGGTGAGACGGTAGATAGGCATGGAGAAAGGGTATTTGTACTCACGCTCTCTACCCGTGAACAGCATATCCGCAGAGAGAAGGCAACATCAAATATATGTACAAATTCTGGATTGAATGCACTTATAAATGCAATTTATATGGCATATAATGGAGCCTCTGGCCTTAAAGCCCTTTCTATAGAAAACCATAAGAAGGCAGAGAGTCTGAAGGAGATGCTAAGGCGTGAAGGTGTAAATACTATATTTGTTGGTGATACATTCAATGAGTTTGTAATCTCTGTAAAAGATGCCAAAAAGTTTTATAAGAAAGCGCTTGAAAAGAAGATTATTCCCGGAATATTACTCTCCCGATTCTATCCTGAGCTAAAAGATGGATTGCTGGTGACTGTTACCGAACAGAATAGAGAGGAAGATTTTGCAAAGTTTTTGGATGTTTTGAGGGACTGAGTAGGCGAAAAGGCGAATTGAAGCGTAGCCGGGTTGATTATTAATGGACTTCAATATGGGTGTCGCCCTTACAGCTCTTTTTTCTCACCTATCTTATCAACGGGTTGAGGGAAGTAAACACAAATAAAATAGATTCATTGAATTATAAGTGATACTGATGTATATGGTTTTGTGATGTTTAAGCGGATGGTAATGAAAATTCTCAATTTTTTATTTAGAAGAAGGACCGAAATCATTCCTGATGTGAAAACCATAAAGGAGATAATTGTCGTTCGCACAGATGAGAGACTCGGTGAGATTATTTTGGTCCTCCCTTTGATAAATCATTTAAGAGGTAGTTTAAAGGATGCAAAAATAACTTTCCTGATGTGCAAAAGGTATAAAGGGCTGGCAAAGTATATCAATTGCGATAACTTCTTATTCTTTGAAAAGCGAGATATCTTCTTAAATCCAATCAGATTTATAGGCTTTTTAAGAAGGTTAAGATTTTATTACTTTGATGTGGCAATTCTTGGGGGGAAGATTGATACGCCATCGCTGACATCATATCTGCTAATGGGTCTTATAAAGAGCAGATTTAAGATAGCAATCTGGCAGAAGGGGTTTAATCCTTTTATAAATATGCCCATTGAGATTACTACAAACTCAGAGGCGATCTCCAAATATGAAATTGCACAAAAAATTACCAATGAGAGACTACCTTTTGATAATTCGTTGAGAGTGGAGCAGGACAGCGGTAAGGTATATGATGTTATGATATTTACTGATGCCAGAAAGAGAGACCATCTATTACCGCTTGAAGTAATAAAAGATATTATATCAGGTCTGAATACATATAATTTGAAATTGGTTCTTGTCTCGGGGAAGGAAGGAGGGGAGAGAATATCAGGGATAAGAAATAATCTACAATTTGAAGTAGATACAATTATCTCTCCTGAACTGGATGATTTAATAAAAATTATTTGTATGAGTAGAGCTGTTATTGTTGCCAATACTGGTGTTATGCACCTTTCGGTCTCTCTGAGAGTTCCGACCTGTGGTATATTTGTAAATGCCGACCCCGCTGTCTGGGGATATAACTTTGAGCCACATCTGATGCTGGATGGAAGAGATAGAGAGATTGATATAAATGAGGTTGTAAATTTTGTATTATGTAGTATAAAAAAAAACCGTTGAGGAGGAATTGAATGTTTTATCTTAGAGTAAGAGATGATTTTGCCGCAGCGCATTACCTGAGAGGATATAAAGGAAAGTGTGAGGCGCTTCATGGCCACAACTGGAAGGTTGAGCTGGAGGTAGGGTTTAATAGTATTGATGAGACGGGGCTTGCAATGGATTACAAAGATTTAAAGAAGATATTGAAGGGGATTATTGATAGATTTGACCATACAGAACTCAACAGACTTCAGGAATTCTCCTCTGTTAATCCAACAACAGAGAATATTGCTATGATTGTCTATAAAATGGCTCTTAAGAGTTTAAAAGACTCTGGAGTTAGAAAGCTCGCTGTAACTATCTGGGAGTCTGATGACTCCTGTTGTAGATATGAGGAGGATTGATGAGAATATGTGAGATATATCAAAGTATTCAGGGAGAGACATATCTGGCTGGAAATCCTACGACAATTATAAGGACGGCGGGTTGCAATCTCAACTGCACATATTGTGATACAAAATATGCTCTGGAATATGGAAGAGAGATGACAGTTGAGGAGATAGTTGAGAAGGTTCAAACATTTGATTGGAAGTATGTAATGCTCACAGGTGGTGAACCGTTGATGCAGAGGGAAGCCCTTACTCTGAGTAACAGGTTGACTGATCTGGGTTTTATACTCTCTATTGAGACAAATGGCAGCTATGATATCTCCTCTTATTGTTCAAAGGCGATTATTGTAATGGATATCAAGACCCCGGATAGTGGATATTCTAATTTCAATAGATATGAAAACATCTTATGTCTGAAACCAGAAGATTGTGTAAAGTTTGTAATTGCCTCTCAAAAGGATTTTGTCTGGTCAGCAAATATTATGAAAGAGTATAAATTATTAAATAAGACTGAAAATATCTATTTCTCACCAGCAGATGGATTTGTAAGACCAAATGAACTTGCTATCTGGATACTTGAGGCACATTTAAATGTAAAATACAATCCTAACCTTCATAGATGGATATGGGGAGATGAGAAGAGAAGATAAGGCAGTAGTTTTACTCTCTGGGGGAATGGATTCTGCAACTACACTTGCAATCGCCAGAGAGAGATATAGAGTTGTTGCAGTTCACTTTAACTATCATCAGAAGACTGAGAGAAAGGAGCTCTGGTGTTTTAATAAGTTGTGTGATTACTATAAAGTGGAGAGGCGGATTGTAATTGATACTGATTTCTTTTTGAATATTGGTGGTTCAACCCTGATTAAAGGCTCAAAGAGGGTTCCTCTTCCAAGATTTAAGGAGGGTAAGATCCCTTCTACCTATGTCCCATTTAGAAATGGGATTATGCTCTCACTTGCTGCTGCGATTGCAGATAGATTTAAGGCAAAATATATTTACATAGGGGCAGTTGAGGCAGATTCATCCGGTTATCCGGATTGTAGAATACAATTTATAAAGGCATTTGAGGATGCAATCAGAAAAGGGACGAGAATTGAGAATTTAAGTATTGTTGCACCACTTATTGCGATGTCAAAGGCTCAGATTGTGAAGATGGGAGTAAGATTAAATGTCCCATACAAATATACATGGTCCTGTTATAGGTCAAATATAATGCCCTGTAAGAGATGTGAATCCTGTATCCTGAGGGAGAGGGGATTTGAGGGGGCTTCAATCAAAGACCCATTATTATACTGATTTGCCCATCTAAATTTTCTATTCTATATCTTTTAAATCTATTATCTTTAATGTAGCCACCGCTGTCCAGAATAATCTGCTTTGAGAAGTTGACATTGAAATTTTCAAAAAAAATTGAATCTGTTCAGGTAATAAATGAGACACTTAAAGTCAGAGATGGATTTACTCTATTTGTAAGGTATCTCAGAGACATTGAAATATGTCCTTATATTGAAAGAGATTCTGGTCAAACAAAAAGAGATTTGTAGTTAAACAACTCTTTAACCGGAGTGTTTTTATTTAAAACATTCCACTCAATACAAAGAATCTATCAATTTAGGTAGAATTTATTTGAAATGTAAGAATAATTGTGGCATAGAAAAAGTGACCCGGGTAGGTTACATAATTTATGTTAGCAGATTTTTCGGATGCGGTTGAAAATTTATTTAGAGAGGCAGAGGATATAGCCAATCAGACTGGGCAGCAGCTGACCTCGGCACATATACTCCTTGCAGCATATACATTTGAAAACAATCTGAGAACTATTCTTCTAAATCGGAAGATTAGTGAAGATACCATCCTTGCTGTAATTCAATCAAGGCCTGAAGAGAAGCCAGAGATTATCCCTCAGATAAAGCAGAAGGCGATTCAGACCTCAAAAGGGTTGAAGAATAATGTGGTGGATACTCTGGCTATACTCTGGGCAATACTGAATATTAAAGAATCCCTTGCATATAAGCTCCTTGAGAAGACTCAATCAGATTTTCACGGACTCAGGATGTATGTCTCACAGTTTGTCAGTTCGGGGATGAAAAGCCCGGTTGTTGAGACCAGAACTGTGAGGATTGAGATCCCGAAGATACCAAATGTAAATGATACAAATTCCAATCACAGGTCAGATGGCAATACGGCAACTACTACTGAGAAGGAGGAGGTAGCCTCTATTCAAAAAGATAATTCGGGACGGACCGATCTCTGTAAATTTGAACTTTCAAAAGAGGAATTTCCTATCTTAAATAGGCTTGGGCGAAATATTACATTGGAGGCGGCTCTCGGGAATATTGACCCGGTGATAGGTAGAGAGAAGGAGCTCTCCGAGATTATTGATATTCTTGGAAAGAGACGGACCAATAATCCGCTTCTGGTCGGCGAGCCCGGTGTGGGTAAGACGGCTATTGTGGAGGGGCTTGCTGATATTATAGTTAACCAACCTCATCTTGTCCCGGCGCTTGAGAACAAAGTGATTATTGAGCTGAATATGACATCTATTATGGCGGGTACTCAATTGAGAGGTGCACTAACAGAGAAGCTCAATGGAATCAAGGAGGAGGTCAAGAAGGCGAAGGGGAGGGTAATAGTCTTCTTTGATGAGATCCATCAGCTTCTCGGGAATAGTTCTCAGGATCTTAGTGAGGATACAGCAAATTCACTCAAGACTGAACTCGCAAGGGGTGATTTTCCCTGCATAGGTGCAACTACCAATGAGGAGTTCACAAAATTCTTTGAGAGTGACCCTGCATTTAAGAGGAGATTTCAGGCAGTTCTCGTTCGTGAACCTTCTGTAGATGAGACAGTAAAGATTCTAAAGGGTATAGTACCACAATATTCGGCATTTCATAAGGTGAGTTATACAGATTCTGCTATTGATGCCGCCTCAAAACTCTCCTCAAGATATATTACAGATAAGTATCTACCAGACAAGGCTATCTCTGTAATTGACCTCGCTGGTTCAAAGGCACGACGGGAAGGGAAGGAGACTGTTACAGAGATTGAGATTGCGCAGGTGCTCTCTAAACTTACAGGTATCCCTGTTGAGAAGTTACTCCTTACCGATACAGAGAGACTGCTAAAGATGGAGGAGATCCTGTCTGAGAAGATAATCTCCCATAGGGAAGTTATATCTCGCATTGCCAGAGTTTTGAGAAGGAACTATGCGGGTATCTCCTCAAGGAGGCCTATTGGTTCATTCTTATTTATTGGACCAACCGGCGTTGGTAAGACTGAGATGGCGAAGGTGCTTGCTGACTTTCTATTTCAGAGCGGAGATGCGCTGATCAGGATAGATATGAGTGAATATGCTGAGGCACATTCTATTGCAAGATTAATTGGTTCGCCCCCCGGCTATGTAGGTTTTGAATCGGGTGGTGTCCTGACAGAGGCGGTCAGGAAGAAGCCATATTCGGTAGTTCTTCTGGATGAGGCGGAGAAGGCACATCAGGATGTACTGGAACTCTTCTTGCAGGTTCTGGATGATGGCATTCTCTCCGATGGGAGAGGGAGAAGAGTGGACTTTACAAATACTATTATTATTATTACAACCAATGCAGGGGCAAATCTATTTTATAAACGGAATTTCACAAAGACTATCGGATTTGGTGGGTCCAGCTCTCAAAGAGAGGTAACAGATGACGAGATATTTGATGCACTGCGTGATTATTTCCCTATTGAACTCTTAAATCGCATAGATGAGAAATGTGTATTCTACCCGCTTTCAAGAGAGGATATAAAGAATATTGCATTTCTAATCTTAAAGGAGATGGCAGAGAGTCTGAGGAGGGAGAGAAGGATTGGTGTTTCGTTTGATTCATCTGCTATTGAATATGTCCTCAATAATGATGGTTATAATAGCGAGTTGGGCGCGAGACCTTTAAGACAGGCGATCAACCGTCTGATAATCGCTCCCATTGCAGAGTCCATATTGAGGGGGGAGATAAGTAGTGATTCTCATATTGTCGTGAAGGCAAATTCATCGGGTATTGTCTTTGAAAAGGGGTAGTCCTAAAATATTTATCTTTGGTGCTGGCAGGGTGGGAGGAACTCTCTATCATTCTCTATTGAAAAAAGGGATTGATGTTGCAAGGCTCACAAATGGGAGGGCAGGGGATAGGAGGTATTCTTTTGAGAGATTCATAAGAGAGATTAATATATTTGATGTAATAATATTATCAGTCCCAGATGGAGAGATTGAGAAGGTTGCATTAAAAATTTCTAAATCTGTAAATAAGGTAAATAAAAAAATTATCCTTCATACCTCCGGGACAGTGAGTTTTAAGGCATTGAGTATCCTTAAAAAGAAGGGTTTTATCATAGGTTCATTACACCCATATTTCTCTTTCTATCAGATGAGAGATGATGTGACAATAACCGACATTAAATTTACCCTCTTTTGTGAGCAGAAAGACCTTGTGCAAATTAAGAAGACTATTGAACCTGCTGGTATAGAGCCCGTTTATTTGGAGGACAGGTTCAAGATACCGTATCATATATCAGCGGTATTCGTGAGTAATTTTACCGCTCTATTTGTAAGGATTGCTTACGAACTTTTATGTGGGATAGGATTTAATCAAGCCCAATCTGAGGAATTTATATTATCATTACTGAATTCTACGATATATAATCTTAAGAGATTTGGTATTGACTGGATGATTACCGGTCCAGCCATAAGACGGGATAAGAGAGTCCTTGATATGCACAGGAGATATCTCAAAGAATTTGAGAGGGATTTGTATAGATTGTACTCTACTGCTACCAGGATTATTCAAAAGATATATTAATTTACATACTCCATTGATTAATAGCAACAGATTATAATTTAAGTGCCCTGACCTGTGTTATGTATCAATAATTAGCCCTAATATCCCAATTTTTAAGTAATATGATGGTGTGGTTTTTCTATTCTGGGTATTTCAAGGTCTATCCACTTTGTTGAGACCTTTACCCTTCTATATTTGCTTAAGTTTATTAGCACATCCATAGGACTATATTCAGACAAAAGGTCACTTTTAATCAGGAAGTAATAAATTTTGCAACAATATACACTGGAAAGATAATTGATAAACATCCAAACTTCCAGCGAATAATCATCTCTCATATAACTTCTATCAGCCTCTAAGGTGTTTTTTGAATTATTTCATTTCTGTTCTGTGTCATATAGGAGATAATAAGAGTTTTATCTTAATAATTAACCTGCTTTTTAATATATAGATAGAATTCTCTAACTACCCGCCCTCCACGATAGATCTTCAATTTTTGTTGAATTGCGCCGTCTCTATATTTTCTCGGGATATCGCTATATCTATTGTCCGTAACAAAGATTATGAGTTTGAATCTATCTTCATCTTTGATGTCATCTATTGTAAATTGGTTACACCTCTTCCCCCGACAGGCGGCTGAATATCTCTTATGTGTTGCAAATGTAAGCTGCCCAGCCATTGTATAATGATTGGAGAGGAGCAGGACATCATCATCTCTTACATTCTCTATTTTAGCGATCTCTTCAATATTCAGCCTTACTTCTTCCCAGCCGAATAATTCATTTGTAATATCGTATTCTGGTCTCTGATTCTTCAGAATCCCCTCTGTAAAGATCGGTGTGAATAGATGAATTAGAAAGAGTGTAAAGATCAGGATATTTAAAATCAATGAGGAAGACAGGATTTTTCTATATGTATTGAGCTCCTTTGCGAAGAATATGGCTGCGGGTATGTACGCTATGGATGACCAGTGTGGCTCTGAGTCCTTTACTATAATCATTACAAATCCAGCGATAGATAAGAGTAATAGGAAGAGTTTTAAGAAGATATTCTCTTTCTGCTCCTTATATATTGTCATCATTTTTGTTGCTATAAAAATTATAAGAATAGGGTTAAAATATAACAGTTGTCCACCGACAAACTTTAAGATATTCACCGGGATATATGTGAGATTCATTCTTTTTATTAAATGATATTCCAAGGAGACGCCGCTATGAAAAATATTCCATATTATTACAGGCAGAGATGATATAAAGAGGATTGTAATTATCGTCAAAGTTGTTCTCTTCTTAGGTATCTTATTATTAAATAGTATCAATGCATATCCGATTATATTGAATAGGGCGGAGTATTTAAAGTTAAATGCAATCCCAAGAAATATCGCTGATAAGATTATATATCTATCTTTTGCCTTTTCATAGTAGAGGTAGAAGAAGAGGATACTGAGTGAGGAGAAGAATATCAGTGGCGGCTCAGGTGAGGCTGAGACACCGCCAATCAGAAATGCTGGGGTAAGTGGGAAGAATACCATAGAGATTATTGCTAATCTGGTATCTCTGTAGTGGATATATGCTATTGTGTAGATTATTATGAGAGAGAGGTTTATCAGTATTGTTGAAAAGAATCTTAAGCCGAATGGATTGTCGCCAAAAATATAGGTTGAGAGTCTCAGGAGGAATGCAATCCCCGCAGGGTGGTCAAAATATGAGAGAGATAGATGTCTGGTCCAACTATAATAATATGCCTCTGAATCTCCTGCACCCACCTTCCCTATTAAAAGTAACTGGAGTGTTACAATTACAATGAATATCAGAATTGCAAAGAGATGTCTTATCATAAGATACAAAAAAAGGGAGTATCAACTCCCTTTTAATTTTTTAAGAAATAGACTTTATTTATTTTAACAGGTTTTGTAATTTGAGGGCAAGCCCCATATCGCCCTGAATCTTGAGTTTACCACTCATAAATGCGACCTGTGAATTCATCTTGCCCTGAACCATTGAGATAAAGTCCGCATCATTCATTGTAATGGTACATTTTGCATTGGGATTGGTCCCCTTTGCAATCTCTCCACCTGGCTTTGTAAGGTCAACATACCATTCTCCACCAGTTGGCCCATTTATCCTGAACTGATATACTGCATTAAGCCTGGTGACAAGGTCAGGGTTACCTGCAATCTTTGCCTTCATCTGTTCAAAGAACATCTCGGGAGTTAAATCTGACATAATATCCTCCTTAAAGGGTTAATCTTTTCAGGAGCTTCAATAACACAATGCGTTATAGATGTCAACAATCAAAAATAAACAAGTTTACTTTTCAAATTGTTTTTTGGTAAAGTTATTCTTCAGGATATTTTTCGGATATATTTTTAATTATATCAAGGGCATCAAAAAATGCCTCTATCATATCAGGGTCAAATTGCTTACCAGATTCCTCCTTAATTGTCGTAAGTACCCGGTCTTCGCTCCACGCCTCTTTATAGACCCGTTTTGAGGAGAGGGCATCGTAAACATCGGCAATGGCTACCACCCTTCCGAATGGATGTATCTCAGTTCCCTTTTTGCCACGCGGTTTTCCATCTACACCCTCGTAGCCTGGAACCGATTTGAGAGTAATCGGGTTTATATGTCCTGGATATCCCATCCCATCCCATCTCTCATGGTGTTCTAATGCCACGATATATGATGCCTCATCAAGTTCTGAGAGTCTCTCTGAGAAGAGCCTTGCACCAGAACTTGTATGCCCTTTCATAATGTCATATTCCTCAGGAGTAAATCGAGCAGGTTTTTTGAGGATTGAATCGGGGATTGCTACCTTTCCAACATCGTGCAGCATAGCCGCAAGTCTTAAAATATCCTTGTTTTTATATATTTGATTTTCTTCAATCCCCTGTCTTTTTGCCCAGACCTCATAAATCTCTACTGAGTATGAACCAACTCTATTTACATGAGAACCCGTCTCTTTGGGGTCCCTCAATCCAGCCATATTTATCATTCGGATAATCATATTTCTCGTGAGTTTTGCCCTTTCAATAGCAAGTGCAGCGGCATTTGCAAAATATATTATGAGGGGTTCATCTTCCCTTGAGAATGGGATTATCTCCCCTCTTGAGTTTTGTGCATTGATTAATTGAAGAACTCCAACAATCGTCCCCTGCATATTCTTGAGTGGGATGGTGAGCATTGAATGAGTTCTGTAACCCGATATTTCATCATAGGTGCTATCAAAATGGTACGGGACATTTGTGCTCAGTCTATATACATCAGGTATATTTAGAATCTCTCCAGAGAGTGCCACATATCCAGAAATAGACCTGTTATCAATCGGGATAGAGAATGATGAGAATATAAGCCTCTTCCCCTTTGGGAGTTTTGCGCTCAGTGTATCGTTCTGATTGGATTTGAATCTAAGTTTGTCATTTTCTACTATGTATATTGAGCCAGCATCGGCATTTGTGAATCTACGTGCCTTTTTTAGAATATGGTCCAGAAGCAGATCAAGGTCTTTGAGTTGAGTCAGTTCCTGATTAATCTCTAACAATTCTTTTAATCGCGCATTTGAATCAATCATAGAACTCATATTATCTATTATATTCAGTCAAATGCAAATAAAAAAGTATCGGTGTTATTGCCACATTTTTATATTATATCGTAATATCAAATCTGTCCAATATAATAATTTTCGTATGAAAGCCTCGGTATGGTAAAGATTATTTTCACATCTGTCCAAAATATATTTTTTTGATATGGGAGCCTCGGTAGGGTGGGTTTATTTTGTCTATCAAAAAACGCTGAAATGAGGCTCCCTATGAGCAAGTATAGCAGCATCTTTGAAAAGATTTGTAAATGGTGTAAGCAAATTCTAAAAGATATTACAGGGCAGTATATTAGACAAATGCTGATAAAAAGCAAAGTGATTTTAGTTGTTGAGTGCAATAAGTAGCAATATATTTCTAATTGGTTTACCATACAAGAATATTTTGGAATGAATAAATCCCAAGAGATACCATCAATTGTGCCAGATGTAGCAATTGTAGGGGCTAATGATTATTAGCCCTTACTTAAGTTGAACAGCATTTTAATTGATAGTGAAGAGAAAGCGGGAAATCTGATTTTGAAAATGTGAATTTATCAGTTTAGAGTACTTATTTACAGATAGTTGATTTCTCAACTTAGGTTATTTTGAGATGCAATGTTTACGATTGATGTTGAATCAGGACGGGTGTAAAGTCTAAGTATTGCCTTTGTTTTGCAGATTGTATTTTATTAGAAAGATTCCAGATATAAATAAGAGGAGGTAACCCGCAATTAGGATCCAGTGGAGATTCTCTGTAGCACTTATATCCCACGGCTGGAACATAGAGCCAGATGGTAGAGGTGAATGTATTAATCCAACCATTGTCAGTAAAATCGTTGTCAGGATGATGATTGAGAACCCTCTAATATTTCTATCAATAATATAGGTCAGCATCGCTCCCCATAGAAGAGATGTTAAAATAAATCCATGCCCTATCATCATTAAAATCTTATGTTCGGATTTTATATTTTCTGGAATACTTATATTATTTCCGGATGAACCGATTATTGTATCATAATTGAGCATACCCAGATATCCAATGATTGGGAGTATTGAAAATATTAAAGCCTCAATATGCCTTTTATCCGTCTCAATAAATGCCTGTTTAATAATCTCTATCCCAATAAACAACAATATAGGAGTTACCGCTGCCTCTGGAATAATTTCCACGAGTGCCCCGGTAATACCAAAGATAGAGCCAATCCCGATTGTAAGGGCTGTCAGAATCGTATATCCACCTGATGCACCCATAGATTTGTATGCAGGATGTCCGATATAAGGCGTACTCTGTGCAACTCCACCGAAGATCCCAGCAATTAGTGTGGATATCGCTTCAGTGAGTAATATATCTCTCGTGCGATACTCATCACCGGCAAGCCTTGCGCTCTCCGTTACATTGATTCCTCCTACGATGGTCAATAATCCAAAAGGGATTGCAATTGATATATATTTGATTGCAAGGGGCATACCTTCAATAAAGTCGAGTGTGGGTGATGGGAGGGCTATTTCTATTGAGAAATGTATTGGTTTTATTTGATAGAGATTGAAGATTGCCGAGAGATAATAAGTTGTTGTTGCCAGTAATACAGCGAGAAATGCGGCCGGGATATTAAATGGGATCCTGTACCTCCCTACAAAGGCAAAAAGAATAATTGCCATTGAAATAAATCCGACCATAGGGTATGCAAATATCTTCGTTATAGGGAAGAAGCCGAGTAATGCCAATCCAATTCCTGCAATAGGCCCGAGTAGAGCCGCGGTGGGTAAAATTCGTTTTATATAATCACCTAAAAATGAAAAAATTACCTTTACCACTCCCATAATTACCATTATTGCCATTGCCGTTTTATAAGTAAGCATTGCATCCTTTATCTCAAGATATAGTGGGCCTATGACCATAATAGCCATCCCGATTGTAGAAGGTGTGTCCAGCCCAAGCGGCATCGCTGTAATATCTTCTCTATTGGTCTTCTTTGCCAGTTTGTATGCCAGATATGAATATACGAGGTCTCCAAATAGCACACCTATAGCAGTTCCGGGTATCATCTTCCCTATCACAATCTCTTTGGGCATACCGAATCCACCTATAAGAATGCCTCCTAAAACAACCAGATTTAAGAGGTTGTCAAGCAATAACCCGAAGAAGGCATTGATGTCCCCTATCTTAAAAATTTTATATTTGCTCATCTTTTACTCCTATGGCTATTCTTATCCTTTTCGCTCATATTTGATATTGCTAATATTTTGCTAAATGATTTTCAATAAAAAAATTCACCCAAATTACTTGACAAAATGGATAGATTTTATATATTCCATAACCCGTTGCCCAGGTAGCTCAGTCGGTAGAGCAGAGGACTGAAAATCCTCGTGTGGGCGGTTCGATTCCGTCCCTGGGCACATCTCCTCCCTTGAAATCTTTTTACCCCCAAACCCTTATGCTGGTAAAGATTAGATATTCACTGTTATAGAAAACAATCTGCTTTGAAAAGAAGTCAATTGTTTATAAAATAAGGACTAAAAATCCTTTGCACTTATAATTTCTATGTCAGGCACCATTTGAAATATCTCAAATTGCCCTCAATGAATAAATCCTATATTCCTCTCTATGCCCTCTATCCATTACTGCTTTATTGAACTCATTTTTTGAAAAATTTATCTGTAAAATAACATTTTTATCAACCAGAGGTTTTCTCTCACTAAATACAAGTTTGTTTCGCAAACCGAGAGTTAGTTTAGAGATACTATTAAACCTATATCTTAATCAGTGGGTCAACTATTTTTTGATTCGCCAGCTTATAGTTTGTTAAGTAATACAGCTCAGGGGTGTTTAGATAGGTGTCTTAGACTAACCTGTTCGCCTCTGTGGCGTCCACCTCCTCTGTGAAGGGAAATTACCCCGTCAGTCCGAAGGACCTGCCACCCCTTCTATGAAGGGGAATTGAGAGAGGATTTGTAATTTGCAATTTGAACTGAACTATAATCTTCCCAATCGCCCGTGCAATAATAAAAACTTATCTTAGCCCCATCATATATCCTTATCTCTCTTGTTTTAATAAACATCAGAAGTTGAATATATACCAAATACCCTTTTATTCTATTCACAGATGATATGATATATCAAATCAGAAATTAATCAATAAATAATTAATCCTACCTCTCCTCATCCTCTATTACATAATATTCATTCTTTACTCTCTTAACCTTTATTCCAAGTTCAACTAACGCTACTCTCGCACGCTCCCTTATTGGACAGGTAGTATTCATATATTCATATTCTCCACCCATTATGACATCACTTCTTTTCTTAAGACAGTTATGGTCACTAAGTAATTTCTTATATATAGGTATATACTTTACCTTATATAACTTTTTATGGTTTATCACCCAAAGGGCAAGAGATCTCGTATATAGATTTGTTGACTTTTCAGCGATATCCATTAATATATCAACATATTCAGCATCATCATTATTTTTTCCGTAATCTTTATGGGATACTATTGCAATGGCTAATTTATCTCTCAAATCTCCATATTTACTTTTATAATTATTTTTTAGCACTTCCAATGTATTTCCACTCAAAAGTGACATCTCTTCTATTATTATACTGCATATAAATTCACTTGAAGGTTTATATGTATTAAATGGAGGGTACCCTTCTGTGGGATTTTTTATCTCATATTCTAACATCTCTAACAAAGTCTTCAATTTCTCTCCTTCTGGTATATCACGATTCTTAATGTTTTTAATAAATGATATCCTGTCCTTAACCTTTTGTTTAATTCTTAGTTTTCCCTTAAATTCAGTTATTGAATTATCATCTGCCTTAATTTGACCAGAGGGTAGAAGTAACAAACATAAGAATAATACTAATAATGAGGTAAATATAAACTTTTTCATAATTTCACCTCCATTGATTACCTGGATATGCCCAGTCTTCTTTATTTGCAGAGCCAGAAATCCATTCTTCCTCTGCTAAATATGATAAATAATCAAAATCATCAAAATCATCACTAATTGTATTTGGAGAATTTGGATTTAGACCATATGATGGCTCTATATCATTTGGAATCATATCCCCATCATTATCATTTGATGAATCATATCCATTGGGCCACCATGTTTGCCAATTTATCATATGAGTCCCTTCGTGGATATTTGTCGTTGCAAATGTATCTATGTCCTCTCCTGCTGGATCACATATATAAAATTGATTTGGCTCACTCCTTCTAAAACAGCCATAGGTAATTACCCCAGGTTCTGATTGCCCACAAATGTTATTACATCCAACTGTTGTGCTATAGAGATGCGGATTATATACATTTGCACTCGTTTGTGTCCAATAATAATACCAGTTTGGTGTATTGGGTTGGGAGCCTGATGGATATGGAT
>JBMFOP010000005.1:0-7085 GCA_049969675.1 Myxococcota bacterium
AACTTATTCCCTAAAACTTTGCGGAGCTAAGGTTTATAGATATTTTCAAAGAACGAGTTATTTCTTCCTTTTCTCAAAGGATTTTATGAAATGTTTTGGGATACTGTCAGAATTTATGCATTCTTTGTCTTGCTAAATTTCATACTTTATGGTAGCAGGAAATGAACTTCTTCCAAGGAATCATTAATATATGTCGGTATGGAAGTTAATATATTTGATTGTAATATCTTTGATTTCTCTTCCCATTTTTTCAGAGGAGAGTCCCTCTCAACCTATTAGAGGAGTTCTGACCCGCCCACCGGAATTGCTCCGGTATAAGGAAGAGAATCTCTGGCCCGAGGGTGAGCCAGTTGATAGGGGGGCTGTTGAGATACCACTTGAGATTGAGATTGATGAGCAGGGGAATGTTGTAAATGTCACAAGCAGCAGTAATGAGAAAGAGGTTTTTATAAAGAAGGCTATTGAAAAGGCGAAGAGTTTCAAATTTCTGCCTGCTGAGATAGATAATAAACCTGCAAGGGTAAAGATTGTTTATAGATTTTACATCTATCCCCCGGAAAGACCGAAGGAGACCCCAAAGAAGATTTTAAGGATTCGTGGCATTCTGCTGGAGGCGGGGACCAGGTTGCCAGTTGGATTTGCATCTGTGGTCTGTAAAAATCTGGATGACAATACTACAATTACTGTTGAGACCGATGAGTCTGGAAGATTTGAATTTTATGACTTGAGAGATGGTGTTTATAAAATTTCTATTCTGGCGGCTGGATATAAAAAGTATGAGACACAGGAGATACTTGAGAAGAATCTGGAGTTGAATGTAAAGTATTATATTCTTAAGACAGCCTATAACGAATTTGAGACTATTGTGCGGGGTAAGAAGGAGAAGAGAGAGATAGTAAAAAGGACTATTGAGATTGAAGAGATAACGAAGATACCGGGTACAGGTGGAGATGCAATAAGGGTGATACAGAATATGCCTGGTGTGGCACGAACCATACTTAATACCGGTGGACTCATTGTCAGGGGATCACGTCCTCAGGATACAAGGGTCTTTATAGATGGAATGCCAATCCCAATTCTATTTCATTTTTATGGACTTACCTCAACATATAATAGCGAGATGCTCTCATCTATTGAATTCTATCCGGGCGGATTCTCTTCGGAGTACGGAAATACAAGTGCCGGTATAGTTGAGCTCAAGAGGAGAGAGCCGAAGAAGGACCGACTTCATGGATATTTAGATATGAATATAGTAGAGGCGTCTGCAATGCTTGAGGGGCCTATAAATGAAGACCTATCATTCGCTGTGGCGTTTAGAAGGTCTTATGTGGACTTTATTATCAGTGCTATTGCAAATAATATTGATGCATTTGATTTGACTGTTGCTCCAAGATATTATGATTATCAGGCTCAATTGAATTATAAACTGAGTTCAAAGGATTCCCTTGACTTTGGAATTTTTGGCTCAAAAGATGCATTTGAGATGATATTTAAGAAGCCTGTTGCCGAGGTAGATCCACTTGCGAGCGGCACCTTTAACGCAGGGACAATGTATCATACCGGACTTGCCAGATGGATACATAAAGAGGGAGGAAATCGTCTTGAGTCAATGCTCGGGATTGGCTACATAAATTTTGACTTTGGCCTGTTTGAAAAGCTCAGGATGTCAATGGATCAGGTCTACTTCGTCTCAAGGGAAAAATATGAGAGCAGACTAACAGATGGGCTAAAACTGACGATTGGTTCTGATATACATCTGGTATATGTAGGGGCGGATGTAGTTGCACCAGATATCCCAAAGAATATGGTTGACCAGTTCAAACCACTCTCAAATGCTACTTATAAGAAGACTGATCAGGCGGAGTGGACATTTATTCCGGCGCTGTTTATGGAATTTGATATAAAACCTGTTAAAGGTCTGAATGTATTGCCCGGGCTGAGAGCCGGATATATGGATCCGACTCGCGAACTGACTTTAGAGCCGAGGATTCGCGCATTATATGACCTGACAGAGAGATTACAATTAAAGGTCGCTACCGGTCTTTATAGACAGCTCCCGGGCAGTTCTCTACTCTCAAGAGATTATGGTAATCCAAAATTGCATTCACTCTATGCCGTACAAAATGGTGCAGGTGCTGAGTATAAATTTACTGAGCTCATATCTCTGGATATAGAATGCTTCTTCAAATATGCATGGGATATGGCTTATGCAAATCCCAGGTCAAATGAGAACAATGTAGATATTGAACCGAGATACTTAAATAGCGGGGGAGGCAGGGCATACGGGATGGAGATATTTTTAAGGCACAATCCCTCAAGGCTATTTTCGGGGTGGATATCCTATACACTGAGCAGGAGCGAATATTATGAATATGAAGGGATGGCTTATAGACTCACCCCATGGGACCAGACTCATATATTGACGATTATCTCTCTCTTTAAATTACCAAAGAACTGGGATATAGGTTTTAGATTCAGATTGATTTCTGGAAATCCGACTACATTTATCAAAGGTGGCGTATATCTATCAGATTATAACTCATATATCCCTGTATATGAAGGGGTAAACAATGATAGAATGCCACTATTTCATCAGCTGGATTTGAGAGTTGATAAGAAATTTATCTTTGACAAATGGATTTTATCGGGATATATAGATATCCAAAATGTTTATAATCACCGTTCAATAGAAGGTGTTATTTACAATTATGATTATACACAGAGACAGTGGCTTGAAGGGCTCCCAATTATACCGAGCTTTGGCTTTAAGGCTGAGTTTTAGTCTTATTGTTATCTCTATATCCGCTCTTATTGGCTGTCAGCCTGGGCTTGAACAACCCTACGAGATTAACAAATTGAGAATTCTGGCTATAAAGGCAGATTCTCCACAGATAAAGGTAGATCTCAGCAGCAAAATTCCGGTATTTACCCCTGATAAGATAAACTTTAAAATACTTAAGGCAGATCCGGACTCTGTATGCAAGGAAGGTAATTTTCAGGAGAGACTCTTTGTATGCATTCCGCAGCAATATGAAGATGACTCCTCATATTCTCTGGACTGCGAAGGTCCAAACGGGATTCCTGTTTCGGGACTCTCATTGAGCCCTATGCAGTTTTTTCTGGAACTTATGAATAGATATAAAGATATCGGGCAGAGCAATCTACCTGTGGATGTCATCTTAAAAGGGGATAAGATAAAATTTCCCATCTCAATAATGGCAAAGGTCTCCAATGGTAAAGAGGAGAGTTCAGCAGTCAAATTTGTAGATTTTATCAACTATGATATGGATAATAGAAATCCAGTGATACAGAGACTTCTCATTGATAATGTAGATGTGACAGAGAGTGGATACAGATTTGCACTTGTTGCAAACAGGAGATATAAGATCACGCCGATTATTGATAAGAGGAGTCTGGATAAGATATTTTATGAGGTTGATAATAGATATGAAGATGAGGGCATTCAATTCTCTTTCTTTGCCCAGAAGGGTAAATTTGATAAGGTGGCGACATCAGATAAATATCCCGATGTTGAATATACAACTCCACCTTCGGATAAGGAGGAGTATACTGCAATTTATATTGTGGCACGAGATTTCAGGGGAGGGATTGACTTCATAGAAATAAATTGTATAAAGATCTTGCCAGAGATGAAGGAGTAAGTATTTATGATAATTTCTTTTGCCCTTGAAAATGAATTCAAAGGACTAAAAGATTATTATGCAGCAGAGCGGATACAGGGTGTCCCGTTTAAGGCGTTTGTATCACAGAAGGTACCCGATATAAAATTTGTTATAACAGGGGTTGGAATTAAGTCTGCACGGGACATCCTTGCAAAGGCAATAAATCATTTTAAGGATGATGATACACTTATTGTATCTGGAACCTGTGGCGCATTGAAACCAGGTCTGAATATTGGAGATATCGTATTTTATAAGCAGGTAATAATGGTAAGAGGTGAGAGGTCAAGTCGCTATCAACTTGATAAAGAACTACTCAGGCAATGTGCCGAAAAATTAAAGAAGTCCGGACTTGTAGTTCATCTTGGGGTTGGATTAACTACCGAGAAACCATTGTATAGCCCAGCAGAAAAGCAGTATTATGGCTCAAAATATAATGCAGATGTGGTGGATATGGAGAGCGGAATTTTGTTCAGTGTCACCAATAGAAAACAGAAGAGGCTAATGATTGTAAGATCTATTCTGGATAGGGTATTTGACTACCTCCCCGATGCTGATATAAACGCACCTATACCGCAGGTTCAGGGGCTCGGTGCCCATTATTATAAAGCAGTAGAGTATTCAGTAGAGTCTATAAAGAAGGCTCTGATTGAACTGATAAATCAATGTCAGAGCACCAAAACCAAATCCATCGAAAATACAGAAAAATAAAGTCACCATCACCGCTTATGATATAAATAGGATTAGTAATATGGCTATTATATCAGAGGGATGTAATATAAAATATTCCACAAAATCAATGGTCTCTTAGCCAGTTCTTTAATTCTTCAATTGCCTCTTCCTTCTTTATCTCGTTAAAGATTTCATGGTAGAAGCCTTCAAATATTTTATGATATTTGTCCTTTGAGGCAAGGTTTTCAAAGAATCTCTTCTCTGCATCAAGTGAGACGAGTTTGTCATCGCCAGCAGAGAGGAGTGCTACTGGAATCTCAATCTTTCTTGCAATCTCCTCAATCTTACTTTGTGCATTTATAATCTCTGTAAACCATCTGGCAGTTGCATATTTATTGATCATCGGGTCTGTATCATACATTCTCGCAACCTGCTCATCGTGGGTGCATAACTCCCCTTTGATACCAGCAGGCATTGAAAATGACGGAAGGAGGAAAGAGGCAATATTCCCCGCAATCTTCTTAACTAATGGAATCTCCATTGAGAGCCCAAAGAATGGAGATGATAGAATAAGTGTCCTGATGTTCATCTGGTATCGGGAAGTATAATATGATGCTATAAGCCCGCCCATACTATGTCCAAGAAGCGATATCTTATCTGCTTTTGTAATCTCCTTCACAAGATCAACGATAATTGTAAGGTCAGCGATATAGTCTTCAAATCTTGATATATAAGACCTTATCCCTTCTGATTTCCCGTGACCCCTTAAATCAAATGCGAATGTGGATATCCCCATCTGATTGAGTATCTCAAATAGTTTTATATATCTCTCTGAATATTCCCCAAAGCCGTGTATGAGGAGAAGTGTATTGGTGGGGTTATCTACCATATTATACCAGAAATATAAATTCTTTCCATCAAATGATGTTATCTTCTTACTTTCCATCCAGATCCTCCTTTGAAGCTCTAAATAGTTATTATAAAAAAGGGGATAAGGCAAGAAATATTGCAGGTATTTATTAGTTTTGACCTTGTAAAATAATTTTCTCTTTGTTATAAGAGGGAGGTTTATTTATGGAGGTTTTTTTGTGATTATAACTATTGATGGTCCAGCAGGCTCTGGTAAGAGTACATCAGCGAAGTTGCTTGCCCAGAGACTTGGATTCTTTCATCTGGATACTGGAGCTATATACCGGTCTGTGGCATATCTCTTAAAAAAGGAGTCAATCTCTTTTGATGACGAAGAGAAGGCCTCTGAGATTGCATCAAGGATGAAGATAGATTTCATCAGGGATAAAGGGCATTACAAAGTAGTGGTGAATGGTGAAGATGTGACTGATAAAATAAGGTTGCCGGAGATCTCCATAGGTGCCTCTGATGTGGGTAAACTAAAGAAGGTAAGGATGGCGCTTATAGAGGTTCAAAGAGGATTTGCAAGAGTCAATAATGTCGTTGCAGAAGGACGTGATATGGGGACGGTGATTTTTCCAGAGGCAGAGGCAAAATTTTATCTGGATGCCTCTTTTGATGTAAGAGCAGAACGGAGACAGAAGGAACTGGCAGAGAGGGGGATTATTAAAGATTTAAGAGAGATTATAGAGGAACTGAAAAAGAGAGATGATCAGGATTCAAAGAGAGATATTGCCCCCCTTAAACCTGCAAGAGATGCTATTATTGTAAATACCGATAAAATGGGCGTTGATGAGGTTGTAGAGTTTCTATATTCAGAGGTTAAGAAGAGATGGAAGTGATAGTGGCAAAGAATGCGGGTTACTGTTTTGGTGTGAAGAGGGCGATTGATATAGCAACCGAGACATTAACCAAACATAGTGGAAAAATTATATATTCTCTGGGTGAGATAATACATAATCCTCAGGTAGTAGATAGACTCTTAAGTCGGGGCCTGAGAGTGGTAAAATCTGTAGATGACATAGAGAAGGGCAGTGTGGTAATCATTTCAGCACACGGTAGATCCGAAAGAGATATTGAAGAGATTAAGAATAAAGACTGCATTATTGTAAATGCCACCTGTCCATATGTGAAGCTCCCTCAGGGCATAATAAAGAGACTAAGTGGTGAGGGATATTTTATAATAGTCTTAGGTGATAGGGACCATCCCGAGGTGAAGGGGCTGATTTCCTATGCAAAGGGAAGTAATATTATGGTTGTGGATGAGAATTTTAATGGGATTGGATCTATGAAATCTACAAAGGTAGGAGTTGTTGCCCAGACCACCCAGAATAGAGAGCATTTTAAGAGACTGATTAATAGAGTTATAGAGCAGAACTTTGATGAGGTAAGAATCTTTAATACAATATGTGATGCAACAGATATAAGGCAGGAGGAGACAATAGAGATTGCAAAAGAGGTAGATATAATGGTAGTAATTGGTGGTAAAAATAGTGCAAATACAAAGAGGCTTTTTGAAATATCAAGGGGATATTGCAATAGGGTATTTCATATTGAGACAGCAGAGGAGCTAAAGAGGAGGGATTTTTCAGGGATAAAGAGAGTGGGCGTCACAGCGGGGGCATCTACCCCCAATGATATTATTGAATCAGTTATAAAAAGGCTCAAATCATTCTGAAAATTTTTCTTGACATTGTTAATCGGTAATATTAAAATAAAAAGATTGTGGAGGTGTAAAATGACTAAGAGAACAAATTATTTCCTATTCATCCTTTTCTTTGCCGAAATCTTATTTACTTATAGCTGTTCTGTTGATATTGAGGG